>JAZNRY010000054.1:0-34661 GCA_045590995.1 Paludibacteraceae bacterium
ATATTTATCTTGTTTCATTTTACATCCTTGTGGCCTTCCTAAATGGACACCTTCTGCTTTCTTCCTAGCTAATGCCTCTTTCGTCCGTTGGCTAATCAGATTCCTTTCAATCTCTGCTGATAAGCCGAAAGCAAAAGCCAACACCTTGCTTTGTATATCATCGCCCAATCGGTAATTATCTTTAATAGTCCATACACGACATTCCTTGGTCATGCAGATATTCAATATCTCCATAATCATAAAAAGATTCCTGCCTAGTCTTGATAACTCGGAGCAAATTATCACATCATCTTTTTCTACTTTTTTCAACAATGTGCCCAACTGTCGCTTGTTGTATGCCTTGGTGCCTGAGATGGTTTCTTCTATCCAGCCATCTATATGCAGATTATTTACTTTGCAGAATCTTTCAATTTCAAAACGCTGGTTCTCCACCGTCTGCTTGTCACTACTGACTCTAATATATCCGTAAATCATATTGGTAAAGTATTATCATTCACCTTACTAATATACACCCTTGTCAATACCTACCATATACCTATCATACACACAAACGGCTGAGCACTCGCTCAGCCTTTTTCATTAAAAGCAATCACCCATTGAGCGGCAGGATTTGCACCTACTCATGAGGTAATAAATTACCGCCCTACATTCTACATCATGGCTCTACCCAATAGGTGATTAAAAAAAGAAAACGCATAGCCCCCTATTATGCTTATAGCAAGTATGGTATGCGCCATGCGCTTTCTAAAAGCCATCCACCCCTTAATTAGAGATGGCTTTAGAACAAGACGCCCACGAAGTCTTGCGACCACGGTTGCACCTCTCGCACTGCAAAGGTACAACAAATAATTGATACAACAATAATTTTTTCTATAAAATTGCATAAAACACACATTTAAGTGTATTTTTGTGCATTTTTCTACCCTTGTACCCATATCCTGGACAAGCACACACTATCCTTGCCGCCCAAGAATCTTTTTCATCTTATCTATTTATCTATCTATCTCCTTCTCACTTCTATCTCATATCCGGCTTGCTCCTTTTTTCTCATAAAAGCAAAAAAAAGGAGCAAGTCAAAATAAAATCATCGTAAAAAACCGAATCCATCCCCCATAAATCATATAAAAATGCAGAAAAATCACATTTTCTGCATTTTTTTTGCATTTTCTTCGACAAACTGACAAGTTTTAGCAGTTTGATGTAGTACCTTTGCAGCGTAATTCTTATTTCGTATTAAAAATACTCAAACGATAACTACAAAAAAGCAAAATTATGAACAATGAAATGAAAAATGAATTGGCTGTAACCAATACTTCAACAAACGAAATTGTATTATATCAACCAAACGAAACTATCCAATTGGAAGTGCGCTTACAAGACGAAACTGTTTGGCTCAATCAACAACAAATAGCAGTGTTGTTTGGTACACAACGCCAAGCAATTACTAAGCACCTGAAAAATATTTTTGAAAGTGGAGAACTTGAGCGCCAGGCAACTTGTTCCATTTTGGAACTAGTTCAAAAAGAAGGTAATCGTATGGTTCGTCGTAATGTTGAAATATACAACCTGGATGTTATTATATCTGTTGGTTATCGGGTTAATACCAAACGAGGTATACAATTCCGTCAATGGGCGAACAAGATAATCAGAGACTATATGCTAAAGGGTTATGCGATAAACCAACGTCTCCTTGCGATGGAAGAACATATGGATAAACGAATAGGACGAATAGAAAACACTTTAGCATCTCATCAAGAAAAAATCGACTTCTTCGTTCGCACAAGCCTACCTCCCCACCAAGGCATCTTCTACGATGGTCAAATCTTCGATGCCTACACTTTCATCAACGACCGCATACGCGAAGCTACTACATGCATCATCCTTATTGACAACTATATCGACGATAGCGTGCTAACCATACTATCCAAACGAGCAGACAAAGTAGCTGCTACGATCTATACCAAGAAACCAACCGCACAACTGCAACTGGATATTCAGAAGCACAATGCGCAATACACTCCAATAGATATTATCGCCTTTGATCGCTCTCACGACCGCTTCCTATGTATTGACGAGACGGTCTATCACCTTGGTGCTAGCATCAAAGACCTCGGCAAGAAATGGTTCGCCTTCAACCGCATGGAGATGCCCACCTCCGAACTTGTGCAAAAAATGCAATAGTTGAATATAATAACTCGGTTTTTGGATCTTAATTGGCATGTTAGGTTTTGATTCTTATGAGGATAATGATTTTTAATGCAAGTGCATCAATAATCTTCGGCACAACTTTCGACACAATCTTCAGCACTCACAAACTTTTTTCAAAAAAATGCACTTATGCGGAAGTTCTTGTAATACAGACGATTCCGCGTATTGTACATACCATTGTACTCTCCAAATTCCCCAATCTTCGGCTCAAAAACACTATAACGCCGAAGATTCAGCACAACTATAATATATAGGGAAATTCCTTGAGCGCGGCAGAGGGTTGATTGCCGCGCAAGTTGTTGATATTGTTTTTCTAATAACAAATCATTGTAGTCTAATAACAAATCATTGTAGTTTAATAACAAACAAGCTGCAGAACTAGCGGCAATAGCAAAAAAATATTTTCATCAGTAACCATCGAACTTCAGAAGCCCTAAAACACAAATCAGCTGCAACTTTATTCACTTTTGCCGCTACTTTTTGCAGCATTATTATACAGGCACATATAAAATGGGATTTATATACCAATTGACACTTATAGCCATTATCAATCTCTTTATTTTTGTTATGGGTGCCAATGCGCCCAACGCATTCCTCCATCCCAACAAAATATACCCTTGAATTGACGATAATTGACATCCCGGTTGACGCGAATTGTCTTTAATAGTTTTAGAGTCAACATGTAATAGTTCTAAAAAACAACAAAATAATCTACATATTTCTTGTGTATTTGAAAAAATAACACTACCTTTGCACCCGCATTCAGTTTTAGGGAAGCCAGTGAGATTCTGGCACAGACCCGCTGCTGTGATTTGCAAAATCGTTTGCTTCGTATCTAAGTCACTGGTTAACTGTCAATTGTCAATTGACAAGCTGGGAAGGCTAAGCAAACGAGCAATAAGTCAGAAGACCTGCTGCATGCATAAGGGCATCTCCACTCGCCCACGAGGCTCGTAGGGGACCCCGAAGTTGAACGCTCTCGAGGAATAGGGCTTAGACATGACAAACTGTTTTCCATATGATTGTAGGTACGCAAATGCGTATATGCTTGATAAAAGTATCAAGCGTAGTTTGTTGCTATGCATAATAGCATCTGCCGTTTTGCTGCTGACCTCCTGTCGTAGCGATGAAATTACCTTCCCTGCGGAGTATGAGGTTTTGCCGATGGAACCGAAAGAATTGAGCAGTTTCGCACCTAACGAGCCCATTGGTATGTACTTGCTCAACGAAGGTAATATGGGTAGCAACAAAGCTACTATTGACTACCTTGATTTCTGCAACGGTTGTTATATTCGCAATATCTATGGCGAACGCAATCCGAATGTGATAAAGGAATTAGGCGATGTAGGCAATGATATTCAGATATATGGCAACCGCCTTTATGCAGTCATCAACTGCTCGCACAAAGTGGAGGTGATGGATGCTCGTACTTGTCGCAGAATTGGTCAAGTGGACATTCCTAATTGCCGATACATCTGTTTTCACGAGGGGAAAGCATATGTCAGTTCGTATGTAGGTCCTATTAGCATTGACCCTAACGCACAATTGGGGGCTGTCTTCGAAGTGGATACTGCTACATTGGAAATCACCCGCAAAGTGACCGTTGGTTATCAGCCCGAAGAATTGGTAGTTCATGATGAGCATATTTATGTAGTGAATTCGGGCGGATATAGAGCTCCTGACTACGATTCTACGATGTCGGTTATCTCCCTTAAAGACTTCCGTCAAGTGCAAAAGATTCCCGTTTGCCTCAACCCTCATCGCTTGCGCAAAGACCAATACAACCGCCTTTGGATTACTTCCCGAGGTGACCACAAAGAGGTGCAACCACAACTCACTTGTTTCACTCCTATATCCAATAGTTCGTCAGAGCGTCCAATAGGTGGAACGCCGTCCAATAGCCACTCTTTGGCGTCCTATAATCTATCACCATCTGAGATGGTCATAATCGGCGATAGCATGTACTACTATGGTTCGCATTGGAACGAGCAGACAATGTCCAACACCATCACATATGGAGTCCTCAATATCCAATATCCAATATCCAATATCCGTCCTCTCATTACCGATGAAACCGAGAAAAACATCAAGATTCCATATGGTATACAAGTCAATCCTTATAATGGTGATATATATATTACAGATGCTAAAAACTATGTTTCAAGTGGTCAATTACATTGCTACTCACGCGAAGGCAAACGCAAATGGTCTGTGCGCACGGGTGATATCCCTGCTCATATGTGCTTTGTCTATCGTTAGTTGCGAGCAACCCGAAATACCTATGGTAGGCCTTGGTATAGATGACACCTATACCATTGAGCGTATGCGCACGCTTATCCTTCATCCTGAGTATGAGGGCGAGCACTATGCATGGCGAATGGGGGACGAGGTAATCAGTACCGAACGCGACCTAATTTTCTGCGCTGCAGATACAGGAATATACTACCTACGCTTTGACCTCTATTCCTCTAAACTACAGCAAAGCGATCTACAGCCCCAAGGGCGATCTACAGGCACAGCCGATCTACAAGGGCTTTGCCCGACTCTTTCACACCGCTTTGTGGTGAAGGTCTTCGACGAAGAAGTCGCGTATTCACCGTATATTTCTAAGGTGTTAGAGTATAACCCTGCGCCAGGGCAGTTTATCAACACCATGCCTGAATACGAAGAGGGCGACACTTATCAAACCATGCTTCGTAAGGCAGAAGACGCCATTGCAGGCACCAACCGCACCCTTATCTCGCTTGGCGCATGGGGAGGATATGTCACTTTTGCATTCGATCACTCTGTAGTCAATGCCCCCAATCAATCCGACTTCCTCATCGAGGGCAACTCTTTCTACGCCTCTGCTACCAGCAAAGGTGGCAGCAGCGAACCCGGCATCGTGATGGTCAGCATCGACATTAATCAGAATGGTTTGCCCGACGACCCATTCTATCAACTTGCTGGTAGCGAATACGCTACACCATCCACCATACACCAATACTCCCTTACCTACCGCCGCACACCCGATAACCATACGCCACAACCCGATAAGAAAAACTCCCTCACCGACACCACCTATATTCGTTGGACAGACAACCAAAATCAAGCAGGTTATCTGCATAAAAACACCTTTCATACACAGGAGTATTTCCCTCTGTGGCTTGCGGATTCCGCACTCACTTTCATTGGTTCTCGCTTGCCCGATAATGCTTATGATCCCAATGGGAAAGGTGCATACTGGATACAACAGCCCTTTGAGTATGGCTATGCCGACTGCCATCCTAACGATAGTATTGCGCACTGTTCGTTTGATATTGATTGGGCAGTTACGGACGAGGGCAAGCCAATCTATTTGCCCTGTGTGGACTTCGTGCGCGTTTATACGGGTGTCTTCCAACAATGTGGTTGGACAGGCGAAATATCCACCGAAATATCTCACGCTCGTGACTTACATATAACAGAATAAATAAACAATTATATGAAACATCTTCGTCTTATTGCCTTATTCCTCGCCTATAGTCTATCGCCTATAGCCAATCATCTTTTTGCTGAGCAAATAACTATGGATCTTACTACAGCAACCGATCTCAACGGCAATCCTATCACCTACAGCCAATCGTATGGCGCAGGCTATTACGACCTTACTCATGTGTGGACCGAAACCTACAACGATGCCGACTCTTGCCGCCAAATCCTCGTTAATGACGGAGTGTTTCGCCTTTCTCACTTGCCCAGCGAGATGTCATACGGAGGGATGAGCTGGGAGGGATTTACCCTATCTACCGTAGCACAAGATACCGCCAATGTCTTTGGTTGCGTAGCTAAGGGAGGACTCACAGGTGTAGGTACACCCTATATCATAGGTTACTACTCCGAATGGGTAAGTTCTTCGTTAGGTTATTCCTCAAATATTGTCCAATTCAACGAAGAATACTACCCTGAATATGTATATATCTGCCAAAACAGCAACACCATGGAAGGCATTACAAATGGCGTCTTCAATGCTCGTCCGTTCACGGGAGAAGATACCCTCTCTCTCATCATTCAGGCATTAGACACAGCCATGCGCCCCACTGCCACCACCATCTACCACCTTGCGGTGAACGGAGAAAAAAACGACTGTTGGATACAAGTTCCGCTGACCTCATTAGGCAAAACAGCCTGTCTAAGTTTCTCTATGACCACCACAGACATGGGAGATTGGGGAGCCAACACCCCACTATACTTTGCAATGGATGCACTGACAGTCAATACTGAGCCACTAACTGCTCTGCCCAATATAAATACCCCATTGTCAACAACCAGTCACCTGAAGATTATTTGCAATGGTCTTATGCTCCTTCTTCACAATGGCGAACTTTATACCATGGATGGTCGCAAAGTCCATTGAGCAAAATAATAAAATAGCACCCATTGGATACTAATTTATTTGTTCAATTCAAATAAAAGCAGTAACTTTGCGGGCGAATTCAAACAATTGGTCATATGAATTGGATAAATAGTCTGTTTTTCGGAACGGGAGTTCCCCATTCCATATTTGTGCTTACTTTGGCTATCGCCTGCGGAATTTTTCTCAGTCATCGTTTGAAGATCAAGGGTATTACATTGGGAATCACATGGATCCTCTTTTGTGCTATTGCCTTCTCGCATTTCGGCATGCATCTTGACCCATTGGTAGAAACTTTTGCTAAAGACTTTGGATTGATATTGTTTGTCTATTCCATTGGTTTACAAGTAGGTCCCAGTTTCTTCTCCTCGTTTGGTAAGGGCGGCATCAAGCTCAACCTCTTGGCAATGAGTGTCGTGTTCCTTGGCTGCGCTACTGCCTACCTGATTCATATCTTCTCGGGAGTAGATATAGCCACTATGACGGGCGTCCTGTTTGGTGCAGTAACGAACACACCTGGTTTAGGTGCCGCGCAACAAGCATATTCAGATATTACAGGACTTGCTAATCCCAACATCGCCAGCGGCTATGCTATGGCATACCCTTTAGGCGTAGTAGGTATCATCATGGTAATACTCGCTATGCGCTGGATATTCCGCATTAAGATCGAGCAAGAAGAAGCCCGTGTAAACGCAGAAAGTGAAGTACAAAAGGAGATTGAATATATTGATATTCTTTTGGCTAATCCCCAAGTGGAGGGTACACATATTCGTGATTTGAGTCAGTTGTGCCATATGAATTTGATTGTGTCTCGTTTGGTTCGTCCGAATGGCGAAGATGAGTTACCCGATGTGGACACAATATTACATGTTGGCGACCGTATTCGTGTGGTGGTAGACAAAGAGAATGAGAAGAGTGTCCTCTTATTAGGCATGGAAACCTCCTTACCAACCGACTACAAAGCGCATGCACATTTGGTATCTCGCCATGTGGTTGTAACGAAACCCGAACTCAATGGCAAACGAATCGGCGACTTGAATGTTCGCGCCACCTACCATGTCTCCATCACGCGTATCCGCCGCGCAGGTATTGAACTGTTGGCAACACGCGACTTGCATTTGCAACTGGGCGATCGTATCACCGTAGTAGGCGAAGAACGCGCTGTAGAAAAAATAGAAAAACTCTTCGGCAACTCCACCAAACGACTTGATATACCTAACTTGGCTTCCATATTCTTGGGCATCGCTATTGGTGTAGCGTTGGGTATGTTACCCATTATGTTACCCGGCTTATCACAACCTTTCAAATTGGGTATTGCTGGCGGCTCACTAATCGTAGCTATTCTGCTTGGTTGCTTTGGTCCAAAGTTGCATATTGTCACCTACACGACAAGTAGTGCTAATCTAATGATTCGCGAGATAGGTATTGCAATGTTCTTGGCAGCAGTGGGCTTTGGAGCAGGCAAGACCTTTATACCAACCCTTCTGGATGGTGGTTATGTATGGATTGGCTATGGCGTTATCATCACATTGTTGCCTTTGTTGATTGTAGGTATAATCGGTAGAGTATGGCTCAAATTGGACTATTTCACCCTAATGGGATTAATAGCAGGTAGCACCACCGACCCTCCAGCTTTGGCATATGCCACCACATTATCTTCTGCCAACGATCGCGCAGCAGTAGCATATTCTACCGTGTATCCATTGACTATGTTCCTGCGGGTACTGACGGGACAAATGATGATACTATTCTTCTTATAACAATCATTTGCTCATTCGCTCAGTGGCGCCATACATATGTGCGCCACTGTTTTGTTATACTCCGAACGATTTGGCACTGATTTTGCTGACTATTTATAAAGAAAAAGGTCAAAAAAAGGATATTTATAATACAATTATTTGTATTATGTTGTATATGTGAAGATTTTTTTGTAACTTTGCAGCGAAATTAGGACAACCATAACAACATTTATCAATAGAATCAACTACGAATGAACGGAATAGAAAAAATAGGAGAGTATTTCATCCTCATGGGACGCGTCTTTCGTATGCCCGACCGCTGGCGTATGTTTTGGCGACAAATGAGTAAAGAAATGGAAAAGCAAGGGTTGGAATCCATACTCATCACTCTAATTGTGAGTGTGTTTATGGGTGCGATTATGACCCTGCAGACAAAATTAAACACAGAAAATCCTTTGTTACCCGCCTACTCTACTGGTTTGGTAACACGCGATTGTATCTTGCTGGAGTTCTCCAGCACCATCCTCTGCTTGCTGTTAGCAGGAAAGGTGGGCAGTAATATAGCATCCGAAATTGGCACCATGCGCATCACAGAGCAAATTGATGCTATGGAAATCATGGGAGTAAACTCAGCCAACTATTTGATACTGCCAAAAATAGTAGCATTCATGGTTATGATGCCTCTATTGGTAACCCTATCCATGTTTATGGGATTGCTGGGCGGTTATGGCATTAGTGCGATTACCAATGTATTACCCATATCAGAGTATCTGCTGGGTATTCAGTATGCGTTTATACCATTCTATGTGTGGTACTCATTCATTAAGACCATTATATTCGCCTTCGTGATAGCCAGCATGTCCTCCTACTACGGTTACTATGCAAGAGGCGGCGCATTGGAAGTAGGTAAAGCCAGTACGAAAGCCGTGGTTAACAGCAGCATCGTCATTTTGCTACTGGATGTCGTACTGACAAACCTGATGCTTAACTAACATTCTTAATTCCAATTCTAAATTGTCATGATTCAAGTAAAAGATATAGTCAAGAGTTTTGAAGGGAATGTGGTGCTTAACCATGTTTCTGCTGACTTTGAAGACGGAAAAGTAAATATGATTATTGGTCAGTCGGGATCGGGTAAAACCGTACTAATGAAATCAATGATCGGGTTACACCAGATTGATGCAGGAAAAATCATCTTTGACACAAGAAATGGTCAAGAGAATTTGGCTGAAATGCAAGAGAAAGAGGTGCGAATGTTGCACCGTGAGGTGGGAATGTTGTTTCAAGGCTCTGCATTGTTTGATAGCATGACCGTGCAAGAAAATGTGATGTACCCATTAGAAATGTTCTCAGACATGTCGCATGATGAGATGATTGCACGAGCACGCTTTTGTTTGGAGCGCGTGAATATGCCCGAAAGAGCATTTGAATTGATGCCCAGCGAGATAAGTGGCGGTATGCAAAAGCGCGTAGCGATTGCCCGAGCGATCGCCCTCAACCCCCGCTACCTCTTTTGCGATGAACCCAACTCTGGACTTGACCCAAAAACAAGCCTCGTCATTGACCAGCTAATTCAAGACATCACACAAGAGTACGGCATCTGCACTATCGTCAATAGCCACGACATGAACTCCATCATGGAGATTGGCGACAACATCGTATTCCTGCGTAATGGCGTGAAAGAATGGCAGGGGAGCAGACATGATATCTTCCACGCGGAAAATGAAGCACTTAATGACTTCGTTTTCGCAAGTGATTTATTTAAGAAAATCAAAGCCGCCAATGTATAAACGACTACTCTATATACTATTATTGCTTGCTGCAACAACTATTGCTGCTCAAAAAAAGCCTGCACGCGTACCCGCTTATCATGGTTTGATTGAGCGTATCCAACCCAATGGCGATACGGTGTATGTTCGATTACACGGAGACGAACGCCGACATTGGATGACATTGGCAGATGGCAAAACACTGGTAAAAGAAAACAAAAAAGGATATATATGCTACGCCAAAAAGAAAAAAAACGGAATAATCGTAGCTACTTGTAAGAAAGTAAAAGGAAAAAACAAAAAAGAGAAAAATATTTAACGAAATGAAAAAAATAGGATTTATCGTATTATTAACTGCAATGGTATGCTCTGCATGGGCGATACCTGCACGCAGAGGTGGTGTAGTAAAGACACAACCAGATGGAAGTCAAATCACCATATATCAAAATGGTGATGAACATTTTCATTGGCAGACCAACGAAAAGGGCGAGTGGTTAACAATAGATGCTGATGGTTTCTACCGCGTAACCGAAGCGTTAAGCGCAAAAGAGATTCAAGCAAGACGAATAGCTTCTTCTAAGCGCGTGGAATACAGAGCTACACCACTAAACATTGCCCCACGCGGATTGGTGATATTAGTTAACTTTACAGATGTAGCTTTCGAAACCAGCAAAGCCGAACTTGACAGCATGCTGATAGGCAAGAACTACACACGCGACTACTCCTATACATACAGAGGGAAGACATACAGAGTGACTTCGAACGGTTCAGCGCGTCAGTATTTTGAGGACGCATCCTTTGGTCAATACAATCCACAGTTGGATGTAGTGGGTCCAGTGACTGTGAGCAAGGCATCCACCTATTATGGTGAAAACGACTCCAAGGGCAACGATAAATACCCAGAAGTTATGATTAAAGAGGCATGCGAATTGGTGAATGACAGCGTAGATTATAGTCTGTATGACAACGACAATGATGGTTATGTGGACTTCGTATATGTGATTTATGCTGGTTATGGTGAGGCAGATGGCGGTGAAGATAATACCATTTGGCCACATGCATGGTACCTCTATTCGGCTGCTGGAAGAAAATGCGAAGTAGATGGCAAGAAAATCGACTTGTATGCTTGTGGCAACGAATTGGATTACTATACGAAGCACCATACTGGCATCGGCACCTTCTGCCATGAGTTTAGTCATGTCTTAGGCTTACCCGACTTATATACAACTGACGGAGAAACGCACAAGACACTCGGAGAATGGTCTATTTTGGATTATGGACCTTATAATAACGATGGCAACACACCTCCTACTTATTCTGCATACGAGCGATTCTTCATGGGCTGGCTGACACCAGAACTGATCGTTGACTCTGCGAACATTGTCTTGGAAGAACTAAATAATAGTCAACATGCACTGCTGATTAGCGAAACCGACCAACACAACTTAATAGGCAATGACCCTAACCCAACGAATTTCTATCTGTTAGAAAACCGTCAAAAGGAAGGCTGGGATGAATATTTACCGGGGCACGGATTGATGATAACACATGTGCAATATAATTACAACTCTTGGCTCCAAAACACGGTAAACAATTCATCCAATCGCATGGGAGTGGATTTGATAGAAGCTGACGGAAAAGAACCTGATTATTACAGCAATGAATATGGATATAGTGGCAAGCCTGGTGACTTATTTCCAGCAGGTGCAAAACAATACATGGAGATTGACAACCACGAAATAGAGGAGATTAAGGAAGATAATGGAATTATCACCTTCAAATACAAAGGCGGCGTGATTGAGACAGCCATCGAAGATGTCGCTTCAAACGAGGAGATAATTGCCATATACAATGTATTGGGACAAAAGTTACCTACCCACCGTATAGAAGACTTGACACATGGCACTTACATTGTAAAGACTGCTACGGGAACCAAGAAAATCGCGCTCTAACATGAAAATCATTTCCTATAACCTCAATGGTATCCGCAGCGCTATCAGCAAGGGCTTGTTTGATTGGCTGGCAGTAGAGCAACCCGATGTATTTTGCATACAAGAAAGCAAGGCACAGCCCGACCAAATAGATGTGATGACCATGCAAGAATTGGGTTATCAGAGCTATATCCACTCCGCAGAGAAAAAGGGCTATTCGGGCGTAGCCATCTTCACGCGTATTCAACCCGACCGCGTGGTAGTGGGTATGGGTAATCCGAAATACGACTGCCAAGGTCGCGTCATTCGTGCCGACTATGGCGATGTGACGGTTATTTGCGTATATATTCCATCGGGCGAAGCCGAAGGACCTAAATACGAATACAAGATGGACTTCTTGGCGGACTTCATCGTGTGGATTAACGAACTGCGCAAAGAGCGTCCCAATATTGTCGTTTGCGGGGACTACAATATCGCACACAAACCTATTGACATCAATCACCCCGAACGACAAGTGGGCGTGAGCGGCTTCCTGCCCGAAGAGCGTGCATGGCTTGATCAATGGGAAGCAAGCGGCATGGTGGACACCTTCCGTATGTTTGACCAAAGTGGCGAGAAATACAGCTGGTGGAGTTTCCGTGCAGCATCAAGAGCAAGAAATGTGGGTTGGCGTATTGACTACCATTGGGTAAGCGAGCCACTGCGCGAGCGCGTCAAGGAGGCTAAGATTCTCGCCGAAGTAGTACATTCCGACCATTGCCCTGTGGCTATAACAATAGAGTAAATTTCAGCAGAGGATAAGCCGAAGATAAGCCGAAGATAGAATATGGATAAACTGAGAACAGAACATTTGTACAAGAAGTACGGCAAGCGCACCGTAGTGAACGATGTGAGCATCTACCTTGAGCAAGGTGAGATTGTGGGTTTGCTGGGTCCAAACGGTGCGGGCAAAACAACCACATTCTACATGACAACAGGTTTGGTCTTGCCCAATAGTGGAAAAATATTCCTCAACGACTTGGATATTTCCAATATGCCTATGTACCGCCGTGCAAAATTGGGCATTGGCTACTTGCCTCAAGAGGCAAGCGTTTTCCGTAAGATGACGGTAGAGGATAATATCCGTTCGGTGTTGGAGATGACCGATTTCAGCAAAGAGTATCAGCAGGAGAAACTGGAGCAACTCATCAAGGAGTTCAACCTCGGTCATGTCCGCCAGAATATCGGCGACCGTCTTTCGGGAGGTGAACGCCGCCGTACCGAGATTGCGCGCTGCTTAGCTATCGAACCCAAGTTTGTGATGCTCGACGAGCCATTTGCGGGTGTGGACCCTATTGCTGTGCAAGAGATTCAAGATGTGGTATGGCGATTGAAGGATAAGAATATCGGAATCCTCATCACGGACCACAATGTGGACGAGACACTGATGATTACCGACCGCGCGTACCTCTTGTTCGAAGGCAAAATCCTCTTCCACGGCACCCCCGAAGAACTCGCTGCTAACCCAGTAGTGAGAAAAAACTACTTAGGACGCGATTTTGAGCTAAAGAAGAAGACGAGAGTTGAAGAGTAGTAATGAAAAAAACGTTATACATATTCATCTTAAACGTAGTTGTTGGTATATCATTGGTGGCCTGTGACACAGATGTACCATCCTATTCATCTGTAGCAGAACGATGTGCAGACCTTCCTGTAGCCTTGACAGCTAGCGCCCATTTTGTGATTAATAATCAAGCCTATGTGTTTGGTGGTCGCACTGCAAGCGACACATACAGCAACCGCTTATACTCCTATGACCCTAATACAGACCAATGGAAAGATTTAGGTGAGACGCCCTTAAAAGCCCGCGTTCGTCCACGGGCCATTACGGTCGGCGATGCAGTATATTTGGGATTAGGAATGAATGGTCACGTATTGATAGACAGCGCATATCTACGAGACTGGTGGAAATACACGCCATCAACCAACAAATGGAAATGTTTAGCAGATTATCCCACAGACAGGACTGTTGGTCCTGTGATTATGGCAGATGAACAGTATATATACTTAGCCTATGGCGGCAGACAAAACTTTGAGAGGTGGATTTTCCGATACGATATAGCTGCAGATAAATGGGTTAAACTAGCAGATGGTATCGAACGCATGGCGACTTATCCCCCTCGTGCTCATAGTGCAGCAGGCACCACATGTGGTGAGCGCTACTTTTTGGGGGCAGGCTTTTTTGTAAAAAGTCAGGACTTTTGGGTAGAAGTGACCTTCGACCAAGATAGTATTATTTGGCAAAAACGCTCTCCCTTACCCAACAAGAGGCACAATACAATTGCTATCAGCGACAACAACAATATCTATTTAGCAGGAGGGAATCATTATGGTGGCACAGTAACTACTGGCATGCTATACGATGACATACTATGCTATACCCCAACCCATGACAAATGGGATTATCTATGTCACTTGCCCGATGGCGGAAGAGAGAATATGGTAGCTTGGATTATTCATAATACATTGTACGTTGGATTAGGCAGCGATAAATACAATCGTCCTTGCCAACAGTTGTATCGTATTGCATTGTGAAAAAATATTGGCTCTACATATTATTACTTTTTAGCACCCCTCTTTGCGGAAAGGACTGGTGGCCATTGCCAATGGATGAGCTCGATATAAATCAAGACACACTAACCTATCAAGTTGCGTTATCTGCGACACTTGGTAGTGGAACGTACAACGCCTTTTGGATGCACTCTAACCAATGGGGATGCCAGAGTCTATTGCCCTACAATGGGGCCTTACAAATAGGCATCGCTAAACATGCTACCCGCCCTTGTCGTTGGTACGATTATGGTTTTGCTATTGATGTATATGGATTGGCTCATAGCTCACTCAAAAGCAATCCTATTTTTCACGAACTAAATAGTTTTCCTGTGTACTATGGCGACAATGTTTCTATCATTACCCACAACTGTTACGCATATGTTCGGCTATATATAATAGATATTGCTGCCGGCATTATGTCTTTATCTGACGATATGAACACTCCTCTTGGCACTGGAAGTTTATTATTATCTTCTAATGCGCCTTCCATGCCGGCTTTGCGTATAGGATTTGATCGCTGGACTCCTATTCCAGGGACCTATGGCTATGCCGCTGTCAAAGGAGGAATTGTATTTGCCTGGCTGAATGACAATGCTTATGTTAAACGTTGTAAATTACATTACAAACACATTGGTTTGCAGTTGGGAGGTAATCTGCCTGTTAATATTTCATACGAATTGCATCATGCAGTACAATGGGGAGGGTATCTACCTACAGGCGAAGACTTAGGTAATCATGGAAAAGATTTTTTGCATGCTTTTCTTGCCCGAAGCGGAGGAAACTCTTATAATGAGATATTCAATGCACAAGGAAATCATTTGGGAAGCCAACAATTGGCTTTAACCGCCAAGGGGAAGATGTGGAATACCACCCTATACTGGCAAAACATAATAGACGATAATTTTGTTTTTTTGGGAAAAGGGAATAATTTACCCGACGGCCGCTGGGGAATAACCTGTACGCAATCTCTTTGGCCATATATCAATCGCCTTACTATTGAATACATTGGTACTACAGATCAATCTGGTCCTTGGCACGATCAAGATGGTATCATTTATGCTGGTAGAGATAATTATTACTGCAATGGCATATATCAACAAGGCTGGAGTTATTATCAACACTCTTTAGGAACACCATTAATTACCTCTCCCATCTATAACAAAGATGGCTATACGCAAACGAAGAACAACCGTGTAAAAGCTTGGCATATAGGTTTTTGCGGTGATTTGTATGGTTTTCAATATAGCATTTTGAGCACATACATACAAAATTATGGATGTTATAATGATAACATGTATTGGTACACAATGCAAAACCATAATATAGCACTTGCTTTGGAGGTACAAAAAACTATCGAAAAAGCATGGGGTTTGCAATTTGGTTTACGTATAGCTGCAGACATCGGTACACAATGGGGCAATCAAGTAAGTGCAATGCTCACCATAAAAAAACGAGGAATATTAACCACTTATAAATAA
The DNA here is from genome assembly GCA_045590995.1 of Paludibacteraceae bacterium. Classification (GTDB taxonomy): domain Bacteria; phylum Bacteroidota; class Bacteroidia; order Bacteroidales; family Paludibacteraceae; genus Colicola. The sequence goes on from JAZNRY010000054.1 coordinate 16,090, forward strand.
TACATATGAATTTTGTAGCTTTAAGCAATGAGATTTTCAAGACAGCTACTCTTGATTATCACAAAACGAACAATGTTGACACACCTGTTGCAAACCCATATCCAGCAGGTAGCATAGAACACGATTTGTACCTTAAGAATTGGATTGATGTCGTACAATGGCATTTGGAGGATATTATTCGTGACCCACAAATTAATCCCGTGGATGCATTGGCTTTAAAACGCAGAATAGATAAGAGCAATCAAGATCGTACCGACTTGGTGGAGCGTATTGATACCTATTTTTGGAATATGTTCCACAATGTTCCTGCACAAGCCAATGCAAAAATCAACACAGAGAGTCCAGCTTGGGCTGTGGATAGATTAAGCATCCTCCACATCAAAATTTACCACATGCAAGAACAAGTAGAGCGTCAAGATGTTAGTGCAGAGCAACATGAAAAATGCGCACAAAAATTAGCCGTTCTTCTTGAACAATTGGACGACATGACCTCTTCTATTACTCAATTGCTGGAAGATTATGCTTCAGGTGAACGAGTAATGAAGGTATATCGCCAAATGAAGATGTACAACGACCCAACACTAAATCCTGTTCTATACGGACAAAAGTAATAGCGTGAAACGCCTACTCATCATACGATTCTCCGCATTGGGCGATGTAGCAATGCTTGTGCCCATTGTTAAGCAACTTGCTCTTGCTTATCCCAATTGGTATATTACTATGCTCTCGCGTCAACAAACGGCACCATTATTTAAAGATATGCCTAATAATGTGCACTTTGTTGGAGCAGATTTGAAAGGTAAGCATAAAGGTATAAAAGGGTTAAATCTGCTTTTACACGACATTCATTACCAGCAATTCGATGCTATAGCCGACATGCACAATGTGTTACGGAGCAAGTGGTTATGTTGGCGAATGCGGCTGATTGGGAAACGCGTGGCAACTCTATGTAAGGGGCGTTGGCAAAAATGGCTTCTAACACATACTGCTTCTAACAAACCCTTACTTCCTACCATACAACGCTATATGCGTGTATTACAACAGTTAGGGTTTTCGTTCTCGCTTTTTTGTCCCTCTCTTTCACAACCATCACGCAGAGGATATGGAATAGCCCCTTTTGCTGCACATAAAGGCAAAATCTATCCGCTTGACAAAATGGAAGTAGTGGTAAGAGAATTAGCTAAGAGTGGAGAACCTATTTACTTGTTTGGTGCAGGCAAAAAGGAAAAAGAAATCTTAGATGCTTGGGACGAGAAATACGAAAATGTGTATTCCTTGGTCGGCAAATACGCTATGGATGAAGAGATTGCTTTTATGCGTACGCTTCGTTTGATGCTAACCATGGACTCTGCAAATATGCACCTGGCTTCCATTGCAGGTACACGCGTTTTATCTATATGGGGAGCCACACATCCGAATGCTGGCTTTTTAGGATATGGACAAAGTGTACGCGATTGTATTCAGCAGAATGACCAACCCTGTCGCCCATGTTCTATATATGGTAATAAAAAGTGTAAATTTGGTGATTATAGATGTTTGGATATATCACCAGCGACCATCGTGAAACGGATCTATGATGCTGCTGAATCCTAAATACGCACACCTACGTCCTCATATTGAGCATATAGAGGAACTTATGGAGCATGGTACAATGATTCATAGGGGGCGCAATCGTTTATGCACAACAGAGATAGATGGTATAACGATATGTATTAAAGAATATCGTAAACCACTTTTCTTCAATCGATTCATTTATCGTTTTTTTCGCCAACCCAAAGGATTCCGAGCTTGGCAACATGCAGATATACTACGTCATGCGGATTTTGACTCTCCAGAGAATGTAGCTTACATACAAAATAATACATTATTAGGTATCGGTGTCTGCTATTATATTTGCCTTTTCCAAGAGGGAAAAACATTATATCATTGGGGGAACAAATCTCTAACAGAAATACAGGAAGATGTACAGGCTTTTGCCCAATATACTGCTCACCTGCATGAGGCAGAATTATTGCTCACGGATTATACTCCAGGTAATATCCTACAGACAAAAACTGGTTTCGCATTTGTAGATACAAACCGCATGCAACAAGGCAAGGTGAGCATTGAACAAGGGCTCAAAAATATGGCTGGATTATGGATGCAACCCGAGGTTGCCGATTTTCTTGTGCAAGAATACCTTGTTACGCGCGGTGCACAATGTGGGCAACGCGAACTATTGCTTATGCGTAAGTATAGAAAAGATTTTTGGTGCAGATTTGCAAAAAAACATCATATAGATACTGAAAAAAATCATACAGACTTGAACGGTAGTACGTATTCTTTCAATATCCTACAAACAATACAATGAAACATTACTTATTATTTGCCTCTCACAGTTATGCTTTCAGCATTCTACGTCCGTTGGAAGAAGAAATTATCCAACGAGGCGACAAAGTCGCATGGTGGTTGGAGTTCAGTTGCCCCAATCTCTTGCATGAAGATGAAGTTAGACTATGCAATTTGCAAGAAGTAAAGCGCTTTAATCCGATTGCCGTCATTGCACCAGGCAATTGGGTATATCCATTTTTTCCAGGCGTAAAAGTGGAGGTATTTCATGGCTACCCCATGCGTAAAAGAATAGAGGAGATTGACGATCACTTTACTTTGCGCGGATGGTGGGATATTTATTGTACTCAAGGTCCAAGTAGTACCCCTTATTTTACTGAATTATCCCAAAAGGCGGGGTACTTCAAAATATATGAGACAGGTTGGTGTAAGGTAGATACATTTTTCAAGCATGCTCCTTCTGCTCTACCACAGCGTAAACATCCATGTATATTGTATGCTCCAACTTTTACCAAGGGCATTTCTTCTGCCTGGGAGATGGGCAAGGTGATTGACCAATTAGCAGCGACTGAGAATTGGGACTGGATTATCACATTCCACCCCTTGTTAGATGATCCTGAATTGTTGGCAGAATATCATGATTTGGATCAACGCCATCCTAATGTACATTTTCAACATATCAACGAAGGCTTTAAGACTTTTGCTCAAACGGATGTGCTACTATGCGATAGTAGTAGCCTAATTGTTGAATACTTGATGACGCGCAAACCTGTAGTTACCTTACGTAACACTCATCCAGGTCCTTATCTCTTAAATGTTCAAACTACGGAAGAAATAGGCTCTGCTTTGCAACAAGCATTGCAGCATCCAACCGAGTTGATGCAAGCTATTGAAGATTATACTGCATACCACGAGGTACATCGTGACGGCAAAAACTCGGCCCGAGTATTAGATGCAATTGATGATTATATCGCCAATTATCAACAAAAAATGCGTCGTAAGCCACTAAACATCTGGCGTAAATTACAAATGATTAAGCGCTATTTGCGCAGTAAAATATGATAGATTCCATCTTAACAATATTAGGAACATTGATTTTTCTGCCATGGGTGATGCAATTAAAATCTACTCCATGGCAAAAAATAACTTGGCATCGCCAATTATTAGTAGTTGCATTGACATTCGAGTTGATAGCTGTGCTTCATGTACCTTTGGTCATGTATATAGGATTAGGACTACTACTCTTATCTTTCAGCATTTATCTTATTAAGGAGCGCCCAAAAATACGATTTACTCCTTTTTTTGTTACAGCGCTACTTTATCTGGTTTGGTATGCCATCTCTTTGCTTTGGTCGGCAGCCCCACAGAAAGGTGTTTTATTCCTATCAGACAATGGGCTTGTACTAGTAAGTATTAGTGCTATAACATGTTTCGTTCAGCTCACAAAGGATGAATATATACAAATTCTTCAACAGTTTTGTTACGCGGCATGTGTATTCGTAGTCCTCTGTTTGTTATCATGGGTAATATCTTCTTATGAGATACATTTAGCTTTATGGGAATGGCCTATTTTAGAAAAAACATTAGTCGGCCGTACACAGAGTTATACTTGGCTTTTCCGTTTTTTAGGTGGAATGGATGGGTATTTTCACCCCTCATACAATCTATTACCTATTTTTATAGCTATGCCTATTGCTGCATGGTTGAAAAAAGAAACAAACAAGTATCGATTTGTGTGGTATTTTCTTTGGATAAACGGGTTACTACTTACACTATTGGCCCAATCGCGTATGGGCATTATCTATACGGCAATAATTTTCGTTTGCAATACGATATATGTCTTATCATCTCACAAAATGAAAATCTTTGCTGCAAGCAGCTTTTTAATTATTGGCGTTATATTTGGGGTATTATCAAAAAACTTTTGGGAAGATTATGGATCAGATCAAACTCGTAACTTACTTCAACAATACACCTTACGCTATATTCAAGCCAAACCATTAACAGGAGCAGGAGCTGGTGCTTTGAATCCTATAGAAATCTGTCATACTATTCATGAAGATTTTTGGCCTCGCGTGGGATATGTTTCCCCTGAGATGCGTGTGGTAGATTGGAAACCCAAAACACGTATGCTTCCTCATAATCAGTGGATGGCAGACTGGGCGCACGCTGGGATTATAGCAGCATTAATCACTTTGGCTCTATATGTTTGTATTGCCATGCGATGCAATGTTATGAAGAACTATTGGGGTGGAGTGTTTCTGTTGATTTTTACAATATTCTCTTTACTGGAGCCTCCTTTATATATCGGAAAAGGATTGTATATTTTTTGTTTACTGAGTAGTTTGATTTATATCGCCCCGAATAAAGCAATTATACCTAAAATTGAAGGTTCATAAGTTATAATTACAATTTTTCAATGTCTTCCATAATGCGTTGTATAACTGCTTGAGCTTGTTGCTTTAGAGAATCATTATCTCCTTGTAGCAACATGTTTGCTTTGGCATCTACAATGATAGTATCTTGCGGTGTGAGCAGAGCAAAGCCATCATTAAAGGCATAGAAGGCAAACTGTGTTTGAGTAGTGTCTAAAATGTTCTTGGAAAATGGATAAGCTTGCGTATCTAATCCCATAGCATGTAGTACGGTTGGAACTAAGTCGATTTGCGAACACAGCGTAGGGACCTGCATCTGTTGTTGCAGTGCTCCTCCAACAATTGCCATAGGTATTCTATACCGCATTGGATTATAATTAGTAATACCATTTGGGTATGGATAGCCATGATCGGAAGAGAGAATGACAATTGTGCTATTCCATAATGGATGTTGCTTGAGTGAGTCAACGAAAGCTCCTATGCAACTATCAGTATAAGCGACAGAATTGAGATAAGCATGAGAGAAACCAGATGCAAAGGGTACCTCAAATGGTTCGTGACTGCTGAGTGTCAAAATAATATCGAGATAATGATTATCAGGATATTGCGTATACCGTTGACGGATTTCGTGAGAAGACCTGGAAAATACGATATGATCATGAACACCCCATTTACTCATGCGATCTTGAATAGGAAAATCCTTGTCCACCACACGATTCTCAAATCCTCCATCCATTAAATATGAACGCATATTCGTAAAATCCTCATCACCACCATAGTAGAAATGTGAGATATATCCCTCTTGCTTCAATGCCTTGCCGATTTGTGGAAGATTACGAGACTTGGAAGGTACTGTCATAAGCGAACTTGTAGGCTGTCCTGGATATGCACTCAAAAGCGAAACAATACCACGATCCGTTCGGTAACTACTTGAATAGGCATTGGAGAAATAAATACCCTCCTTTGCTAAACGCATGAGATTAGGCATTGCATTCAGCGCATTGCTTGAGAAACTCTCCAATATGACTAATATAATATTAGGTCTTTGTGTAGTAAATACTTCTTCTTTATGTTGCCATCGTTCATTTGGTAGCAGTTGCTGCGTTAATCGTTTAGCTTCGTTAGAAGACATGTAGGTGTATTTCTTTAAGTCGAATGTGTTTTCGCTCAAAGATTCAATAATATTGAATAGAGGATTGATCGCCGATTGGTTAAGCATTTGGTTGTTAGAAAAATACACTCTGCCAGTGTTCATTGTACTAACCGTAACACTTCCGCGCATGGGCAAAAATAGTAGGGTTACAATCAACACCCATACTCCTGTTTGCCACCAACGTGTACGAGGATTATGAGATAATTCTAATTTATCCCATGTAATCCATTTGAGATATGCATAGCCACAAGCAACAAACGCTACAACAAAAAGTAGAACCGCCAAAATCCACTGCCACCATAGCGCACAAGCCAATACCTCTTGTGGGGATTGCAAGAAAGTAAAAATAGATTTATCCCAATGATATCCCCAATACTCAAAGGTACCAGTGTCACCTATGAAAACAAGTATCACTATTCCCAAGAGTAAGGAGGTAATAATATGACTGATACGGGGTATCCATTCCCCTAAATACCAATTGCTAACTATTATTAGCAAGCCAAACAAGGCAGTAATATATGATGCAACACTTAAATCTAATGGAAAAGCATGCGCAATCACCTCAAAGCAGTCCAATAGAGAAGTATCTCCCATCATATTATGCTGCACCAAGATAAAGCATAATTTCTGAATTTGGAAGAAAGCAATCCAGAAGATATAATATTTAACAAATAACAATAAGCGAGGTTTCATATTATAGTTTTATAATATATTGCACTAATATATATCGAAAATGTCTATCGTTACATAACGATATTAGTTTCCTCTTTAGTACTATTTATCAAACAATCCACGTAGATAAATTTTTCTGTTTCTCATGGCATCAAGATTGAATCGTACAATCAACTGTTGTTGGTGCTGCAAGTGATGAAGATTATAGTGCAAATTCCAAGAAAAATACATATTCATAAAATTACTACGGTACAGATAAACAAACAAATCTGTTCGATTATACACTGGTAACTGATAAAATGGATCTCCTAAACATAATACCGAACTTCTAGGTCGTAGAGGTTGGAGATTATCGCCCACATAGAGCGAATTTTTAATTCCTAAGAACCACCAGTTAGCATAGATTTCTATAAATGCACCATGAGCAAAAAAACTTTCATCCACTCGCCTATCACGTTGCCAACCAAAAATATATCCTACATGTATTGCCAACGAATCAAGCGGTGTATATGAACTTAAATTAGAACCCACAAACGCATTCGCATTGATATCATCCATCACATGTTCATGCTTAGGTGCTGCAAAACTGGCTTTGTGATTCAAATGCGCTAATCCCCCTAGTCGCAACCACTTATATCGATATTCTCCATTCGCTATAATACGAAACATTTCTTGACGATAAGTTGTCTGACTACCCCGCCAGTCGCACATCAACTCCACGAAACCTTTGTCACTTTGATACGACATCAAAGCGCCTTGAATATTCGGATGCATATATACTAAGGAGTCATACATTAACCAATCAGGTAACACCGACAGACGGTTCTCATATGGAATGGCACCCATTCCCACATCAAATCCCTTGTATTGGAAATGATAATAGGCTGTTGGAGCAAATTGTACATTTGTCCAATCCCCTCCTAATGCCTGTGTATAGCGTACACCTGCTATCAATTCATGTTTACCTCCTACCCGATCATAAATACGAATACCAACATCAGGAGAAAGGCGGAAATTCAAAAATGTTTGTGGCTGCTGATAAGGTTTCTTATACTCACGATTATCAAAATAGGCAGAAAAATCTACATCATAGATAAATGATACGGGTTTGATGGTATCCTTCGCAAAATAATTAGTCCACCAATTATCCAAACGATTATCACGCTGTTGGGAGTAGCGATTCCAAAAATTCAACGCATCGCTTTCTGCAAACAAAGCATTTCCCAAAGCCAACAATCCAATAATACACAAATATTTCCTCATATTATTCGCCTTTCTTTTTCAAAACATTTATGTTGTATGCCAATCCTACACGCACCATATGGAATGGATAATCTTTTATGCCATATTGGTACTCCACATAAGGTTCAAAACCCTTGGTATGTCCGCTCAAGCGTCCTTTAATAATCATCGGACGGTCACCCATATCCTCCCAGCCTACATACCCACTCCATGTGGTACGAAGCGATACATACTGCGACTTCACGAGCATCTGCAAACCATACATCACCGCATCATTTTGTCTGCCATTGTCCGTTTGCCAACACAAGAAGCCTGCCGAACCCGCCACTCGCAACTCCACACCTTTCGCCTCATCGCCTCTTGCCTTATCGCCTAAGAACCACGATTTTCCCAACGACAAGTCAAAGAAGTATCCAGGACAATCATAATGTCTTGCCAATTCATATTGCCCACCACTGGCACTCTTGCATGCAGCACGCAGAGCAATATCGGGTGCCCATTTCCTATCACGCAAAATCTGTATGTCGGTCGAGAAATAGGCATCACCTGCTCCATGTCCAACTATCGCTGCCGAATCTTGCAAACGGCATACACGCTGCCGTTCTTGCGTCATCTCATACCACTCCATCACGGGCATCCATATGGTCAGATTAACTCGATCGGTAAACAACGGAATAAATACGCGGGCAAACGCGTCCGCCGTCTTATCCCCTTGAAAACCAAAATAACCATCTCCAGCTATTTCCACGCGGAGATGGTTCTGCACACGACCGTCCAACATATCGGGGACAGGAAATGCATTCGGTCCAAAATACATCGGAGCGATTCCTGTATCATCACGCAAGTTGGGCTTATCTACTGGCACAAGCGCATACGATGCAATTATAAACCCTAGCAGTACACCAATTAATAATAGACGTTTCATACCTGTCTTGATTCTTGGTTCCTTGCTCCTGATTCTACCCAAACAGATTCTTAAAGAAATTCTTCTTATCGCTCGCTCCAGGGCGCACATTCTCGCTCTTTTGCAGTTGCTCTATCATCTTCTTCTCTTCCTTGTTGAGTGCCTCTGGAATATACACACCTACATTGATCAGCATATCGCCTGTACCGTACTGACGCGCATATTGGTCAATCATTGGCAGTCCTTTGCCGCGCATGCGTAGCACTTTGCCAGGCTGCGTACCCGCGCTAATAGTAATCTTTGCCTCGCCTTGCAAGGTAGGTATCTGCACCTGTCCGCCTAAGATAGCTGTAGGCATATCCAGCAGCAGGTTATACACCAAGTCACTTCCATCACGCAAGAAATCCTTATGCTCCTCTTCCTCAATCAGCACCAGCAAATCGCCATTCACGCCACCATGAGGAGCCGCATTGCCTTTGCCATGCACTGGAATCTGCATACCGCCAGCCACGCCCGCTGGGATATGAATCTCAATGATCTCCTCCTCGCGCACTACGCCATTACCTTGACAATGCGAACACTTATTCTTGATAATCTTGCCCTCGCCATGGCAGTTTGGACACTCATTCTGCACCTGCATCATGCCAAAGATACTGCGTTGCGCACTCACCACGCGACCTGTACCATGACAAGTTGAACAAGTCTCCACCTGACCGTCCGCACTACCCGAACCATTACAATGCGAACAGTTCACCAACTTCTTCACCTTAATCTTCTTGTCCACGCCTGTGGCTATTTCCTCTAAGGTAACGCGCACACGCACACGCAAATCGCTACCGCGACGCACTCTCTGACCGCCACCACGACTGCCGCCGCCAAAGAAACTGGAGAATCCTCCGCCGCCCATGCCCCATGATTCGAAGAGGTCACCAAACTGCGAGAAGATATCTTCCATGTTCATTCCGCCGCCTCCGAAGCCTGCACCACCCATGCCAGCATGACCAAACTGGTCATAGCGTTGGCGTTTCTGTGGGTCTGACAACACTTCGTATGCCTCCTCAGCCTCCTTGAACTTCTCCTCAGCTGCCTTGTCACCTGGATTTTTGTCAGGGTGATATTGCACCGCTTTCTTGCGGTACGCCTTTTTTATCTCATCTGCTGTCGCGGTCTTACCCACGCCCAGCACCTCGTAATAATCTCTTTTTTCTGCCATATCTTTTTTAGTTCACTTCGTTCACGTTCTTTGCTTTGCGTTATCAATGCTTCGCACGTTATTATGTTTTTTATCGCTTTGCGATGTTGTTTTCGTTTAATAATAACGCGACTCTGTCGCATACAACGTCCCGTAGAGACATGTAACATCGAAGACACATAACGCCCAACGGGCATATAACGTCGTTTGTTGGCGTTATTCGCCTACAACGACTTTAGAAAAGCGAATCACTTTCTCGCCCAAGGTATAACCCTTTTGTGTACAGTCGATTACTTTACCTTTCTTGTCTTCTCCAGCAGCAAAAGTAGTAATTGCCTCATGCAAGTCGGTATTAAAATCTGCGTCCGTTGTGTCGATTGCTTTCACATCGTTAGCTGCCAAGAAACCTACAAATTTGCTATAAATGAGTTCAATACCTTGACGCACAGCCTCGATGTCATCGGTTTTCTCCATCGCTACTTTTGCGCGCTCAAAATCGTCCACCAATGGCAACATATCTTTGAAGATACGCTCGCCAGCGGTAGTCATAAGCTCGAGTTTCTCTTTGTTGGAACGACGACGGAAGTTGTCAAACTCTGCCATTTGGCGCAGCTTCAAGTCCTCCAACTCTGCCACGCGTGCCTCCAGTTCTGCCACTTTGGCTTGCAATGGGTCGGTCTCTGACACTTCTTCGGCACCTGCCGCTTCACCGTCATTCACTGCCTCACTGTTGTTAACCGCTTCTACAGTTTCCTTTTCAACCTGATTTTCAACAGGTTGCTCTACATGTTTTTTATCTTTATTCTTTGTCATAATCAATGTTTTATTACTTTGTAATAGTTTATTACAATCTCTATGCCAACGCACAAACAACTGCCATTGTGGCAGTCATTAGAGAATATTCATCACATCAGAGAGTGATTTCACGATGTATGTAGCAGTCTGTACTATTGTGTCTTGGATCTCGGCTCCTGGCTCTTTGTTCTTTTTAATCCAAATCTGGTCAATGCCCGCATTGATAGCGCCCTGAATATCCGAACTCCATGAGTCGCCTATCATCACCACCTCTTCGGCTTGCAAGCCATTCATACGCAATGCCTCCTCGAAAATGCGCGAATTGGGCTTTTGGCACCCCACTTCCTCACTTAACACAATATGCGCAAAGCAGTCGCGTAGTCCGCTTTTGTCAAACTTCTCGTATTGCACTTCCACAAAGCCATTAGTCACGACCGTCAAAGGATATTTCTTTGCCAAATAGCGTACCAACTCTTCAGCCCCTTCCAACAACGAGAAACGCGCAGTGGTCATATTCAAAAAATCCTCACTCAACTGCTCAGCGAGAGCAGCAACTTCTTGCCTCTCGCCTTTAACCTGCGGGGTCCCCGAAAAATCTGTTGATTTTTGGGGTGCCCTTAACCTTTCGCCTACCCTACTTCCATGCATCAACGGATAGAAGAAGCGGTCGAAACTCAAGTATTCTTTGGTTACAAGGTCTTTGCCATATTTATCCCAAAGTTCCAGATTATGCGGTTTGTAGAGCGAAACAAACTCCTCATGCGAAGCAAAATAGTCGCTCAAATGGTATTTCTCATACATCTCTTGAAGCGCTAACTTCGCCGCTCCATGAAAATCACCTATCGTATCATCCCAGTCGATAAAGACTGCTTTGTATTGCCTCATTTTAGAACTCCAATGTGATTTGACCATTGATCAATGGCGTTTTGCCAAGGTGCTTATACGCCAATTCCGTTGCCTCACGGCCACGAGGAGTGCGCTTGATAAAGCCCTCTTTGATGAGGTATGGTTCATATACATCCTCTATCGTACCTGCATCCTCACCCATAGCGGTGGCAATAGTGTTCAAACCAACTGGTCCGCCTTTGAACTTATCAATAATCGTGCTAAGCAACTTATTATCAATCTCATCCAAACCAAAGGTGTCAATATTCAATGCCTCCAACGCATAGCGTGCAATCTCCAAATCAATCGCTCCATTTCCCTTTACTTGTGCAAAGTCACGCACTCGGCGTAATAGCGCGTTGGCAATACGAGGGGTACCACGACTGCGACGCGCTATCTCTGCTGCTGCCTTGCTATCAATATGGATACCCAACAGTCGCGCACTACGCTCCACAATCCCCGCAAGAATATGCGCATCGTAGTACTCCAAGTGGCAATTGATACCAAAACGCGCACGCAATGGGCTGGTCAACAGACCGCTACGAGTGGTGGCACCAATAAGCGTGAACTTGTTGAGGTCGATTTGTATCGTGCGCGCCGAAGGACCCTTATCTATCATAATATCAATGCGATAGTCCTCCATAGCCGAATATAGATACTCCTCTACAATGGATGAAAGGCGGGGAATCTCATCAATAAAGAGCACATCGTTTTCCTCAAGCGAAGTGAGCAATCCCGCCAAGTCGCCTGGTTTATCGAGCACAGGGCCCGAAGTCACCTTGAACCCCACCCCCAATTCATTGGCAATGATATTGCTCAGTGTGGTTTTTCCCAATCCCGGAGGGCCAAACAGCAGCACATGATCAAGCGACTCGCCGCGCATGCGTGCTGCTTCAACAAAGATACGCAAGTTGCTGACAATCTTGGACTGTCCTGCAAAATCATCAAAACGCAAAGGACGCAAGGCATTGTCTTGCTCCTTTTCCGTCATCTGTCCCCTTATATCAAAATTATCATTCATTTTTCGTCGCTTGTTTGAAGGTTTCTTCCAAATCCTCTATTTCGCTAATAGGTTTATCCACTTTTATTTCGCCATGGTCAATAATTATCACGCGGCTACACATCTGCTTGACTTCCTGTAGTATATGCGTAGATAAAATCACTGTACGCTCTTTGCCCATTTCGCGAATCAACGCACGAATATCCTCCAACTGATTTGGGTCAAGCCCTGTGGTTGGTTCATCGAGAATCAATAGTTCGGGATTACCAATCATCGCTTGTGCCAAACCCACGCGCTGCTTATATCCTTTGCTCAACTGCCCCACTCGCTTGTTAGCTTCTGCAGTCAACCCCACGCGCGCAATTAGTTGTTCCACTATTTCATCTTGGCTCTTGGCTCCTTGTTCCTTACTCCTCAACCCCACAAAAAACCGCAGATACTCACGCACATACATATCCTCATAGAGCGGATTTTGTTCGGGAAGGAAGCCAATGGATTTAGGCACTTGCACCTCTCCATTGGTAGCATCCCACACACCCACCATGATTTTCATCAAGGTAGATTTTCCTGCGCCATTGGGACCAAGCAATCCAACCACCTCGCCATCGCCGATGGAAAGGCATATATCTTTCAGCACATGTTGTTTGCCGATATGCTTATTCAAGTGGGATATGTTGATTGCCATAATTCGCCTACAAAGGTACTACTTTTTTTTCACATACGCAAATATCTATTGCTTATCCGCCTCAATGAGTGCCAGCAACTGTGCCACCGCCTCTTCTTGTGGAATATTTTTCAGCACACATTCTTTGCCTTTGTACAAACTCACTTTGCCACGCCCTGCGCCTACATAGCCATAATCGGCGTCCGCCATCTCGCCAGGACCATTCACGATACAACCCATGATGCCTATCTTTAAGCCCTGCAAATGGGCAGTAGCAGCTTTCACTTGGGCTATGGTTTGTTCCAAATCAAACAAAGTGCGACCGCAACCAGGACAGGAGATATACTCCGTTTTATACATACGCACGCGCGCGGCTTGAAGAATGTCTTTGCTCAGGCGAATGAGGTCATCGGCAGAGAAATGGTCATTATTGAGCACCAATTCGGTGCAATTGTAGTCCCACAAAAGGCGACCACATTCAGCTGCGGCATGCAGTTGAAACTGCTGCCAATCGGTATCTGCGTTGGAGAAATAGACTGTTTTATCTTCAATCTTGACTTGGGTGGTAGCCGCATAGCGAACACTTTGGCTATCAGCAAAATAATCCACCAATGCTTTGGCTACGGGCAACTCTTTTTCAGGGGCTTCGCTCAGACTCACACGAATGGTGTCGCCAATGCCATCTGCCAGCAGGGCACCTATGCCCACAGCGGATTTCACACGACCGTCCTCACCTTCGCCGGCTTCCGTCACACCCAAATGCAAAGGGAACGCCATACCCTCTTCCTGCATCTGCCAAACCAACAGACGAACGGTGGTCACCATCACGCGTGTATTGCTGGCTTTAATCGACAGCACAATATCTTTGAAGTCCTCTGCCACAGCCACACGGAGAAACTCCATACAGCTCTCCACCATGCCTTCGGGCGTATCGCCGTAGCGCGACATGATACGGTCGCTCAGACTGCCGTGATTAACGCCAATGCGCAAGGCAGTCTTGTGCTGTTTGCAGATATTCAGCAATTGCACGAATCGCGCACGCAGGCGCTCCAGTTCGGCTTGATATTCCTCGTCGGTGTAATCTATTTGCTTGAACTTGCGCGCAGGGTCGATATAGTTACCCGGATTGATGCGCACTTTCTCCACCACTTTCGCCGCAGCATCTGCCACATCCGACTGAAAGTGAACATCCGCCACCAACGGAACGACTCTACACAACTCCGATCCACTCTGAACCAATCCACACAACTCCTCCCGTATCTGCGCCAGAGATTCTACCTCGCGCATACCTTGGGTAGTAAAGCGGAGGAGTTCTGTGCCAGCGGCGATGCAGCGCTTGGCTTGTGCCACGCTGCCTTCGATATCGTTGGTCGAAGTATTCGCCATCGTTTGAATACGAACAGGATGTTCGCCGCCTATCTCTATATTGCCCACTTGGGTGGTGGTAGTCTGTCTGCGGTTGTAAGTCAGTTGAATGTCCATAAAAGCCCGAATTTGGTGCAAAGTTACGCAAATATTTTGGGATAAGCAATAAAAAACACTAATTTTTGCATTTTTTTGTCGAAATATTTGGTCATGTCAAAAAAAAGCAGTACTTTTGCACCCGCTTTTGAATGGAAGCGTGTTTTTATGCGCAACAATCGAATAAGTGTTCTTTTCGAATAACCGCTTAAAAAACATCCGAGAAGCTCGTGGCTTCGAGGATAGAGCGGAGGCATTAAGCACCCCAACGATGCAGAGCATCGGTCAATGTGCGAAATTGCCGAACGCGAGATTCAGTAGCTCAGCAGGTAGAGCACATCCCTTTTAAGGATGGGGTCCTGGGTTCGAGCCCCAGCTGAATCACAAAAAGAGCAGAAGTCAATGGCTTCTGCTCTTTTTTTTGGTAATTTTGGTTTACTTTTCTATGGGATTTATATACTTGTTGACACTTACATGATATTCCTTGAGCGCGGCAGGGAGTGCGGGGTCCCCGAAAAAGTTCGTGACTTTTTGGGGTGCTTTTGATTGCCGCGCAAGTTGTCGGTGTTGTCGTTATAAAAAATGGGATTTATATACTTGTTGACACTATGTGTTGTTTTCCTTGTCGCGCCAGGAAGTTGATTGGCGCGAAAGTTGTTTAAGTTGTTTTTTAATAAATAATTCTTGTTGTTTTTAGTTTTAGTGTCAACATATATATAGTTCCCTAAATAATTCCTGTTGTTTTTTTATTTTTTTCTCCTAAAACTTGCACATCTCGCATAAAATTCGTACCTTTGCACTGTATTGTAGATTATTAACCGTTTATTAGTGATAAGTTAGTGATAAGTTAGTGATAAATTAGTGATAAGTTAGTTATTCGAATCACATTGTTAGCAAATTATAATCCATTTCAAGAGCATTTTTGAGCAATTTTTGTATAAAAAATCATACTTTATGGCAGAAATCACCTTTATCGCCCCCGTAGAAACCATCAAGGGCAGACTTCAGAACCGCGACAAAACCATTTTCCGTCGCAAACGCGTTTTCGATGCCAACGGACATGTCATCGGACAACTTTCTCAAGAGGCATATGTTGTCAAAAATCCTCGCGACTGGGAAAAGAACCCACCAAAAGGAGCTGAGAAACAGCGCATTGACAATTGGGCTGCTGCCTGCCAACAGGCTGCTGAAATCCGCAAAAACCCCGAACTTCTATCCCAGTGGAAACAGCGTTGGGCTGCCCAATTGCAAACGCCAGAGGCTGGCGCACCCATTGACAAGAAAACTGGCAGACCCAAAATCTACATCCGTTTAGACGGCTTTATCCGAGCCACCATCTTCCGCGAATTACAACAATGAAAGCAGTTTACATACATGGTTTCGCAGGATCTATTCACTCCGACACCATCACCAACTTCCGCAAATACTACCCCGAATTAGAGTGGTGTCCACTCGAAGTCAACCACCTTGTGGACGAATCGGTCAAGAAAATCAACGACTTCCTTCGCGCCAATTCCGATGTCCAATACCTCATCGGCAGTTCACTCGGCGGATTCTATGTCCTTTGTGCCGACTTCGCTGGCAGGAAGATTGTCATCAATCCCGTTCTCAATCCCATGTCCTCGTTGAAGAAGGCAGTAGGTGTAAATAAGTACCGCGGTCGCCGTGAGAATGGCGAAACAGAGTTCAAACTCACGATGCAAGACCTTTTCCGATTCAAGGCGTTTAAGCCCAAAGATACGCCTGAAACCATTTGTCATTATACGCCCCATGATCCCAATCTCGGCGAGGATATCAAACGCGAATACCAGAAGTTCTTCGCCCATGCTGAGATGACTCCACACCTTCGTTCGCATTTCACGGATGAGCATTATATCAAACACAAACTCCGCGATGCTTTGCTCTAAAAAGGTAAATAAACTAACTTTTTTCTTGCACATGTAAGAAAAATATACTACCTTTGCAGGCGGAAAGGATAAATCCGAAAAATAGTAACTACAAAAAAATGATTTGCCTATGAAGCATAGCGTATAATTGATACGCACATCATGAAATATTTGAAAAAGCATTTTAGCTTTATTTTGTCTACTTGAAAGTTTGGCGACTAAAAAAGTTCTGATAAAAATATAGCAAAGTGCTCGCGCATTAGGCGCGGGCTTTTGAGTATTCTATCAGAACGGGTTACGCCAAACACCTCAAGTAGAGAATAACTAAAAGTACCGTGCTTTTTTATGTGCGTATCTCTCAAAACAAAGGTACAACGGAGTAACCGAAAAGCCGAAAGTGAGTAGGAGTATTTTTTTAAATCAAGAAATAATGAGAATGTATTTAATTATTGGACTTTTATTTGTAAGTATTTCTGGATTGTGCTATACTACCGAGTATAGATATATGTCTGACTATGTAGTAAATACAGGAACAGGTGAAAAAAAGAAAACAGAAAATACTTCATATTTTACCTGCGTATTTAGCAATGATATGACAATTTGTTATAATATGTCAGGAGATAAATTAACAAAAGATTGTTATGGTAGTTGGCAAGGACGATACGGATATAACGAAAAGGGATGCTATGAATATAAGTATGTTAAAACAGAGAACGGAGTAAAAATATATAAAAAAGAAGGTACTTTTTATCGAGATGCAAAACAATCGAAAATGACCTGGTACTATGCAGGAGATGGACAATGGAAATATAGAGGAGGAGAATGGGTCTATTCTGGTTTAGGCGAAATAATAGAATACATCTATTTTTCCACTGATTACTCAAAAATGAACAAACAAGGCAGTAGCATAATGTGGATGATTACATACGATAGAATTTTTCCTGATGAGGCTGGAAAACCAACACAAATTTGGTAAACTATGAAAACCTACTTAAGTATATTTTTTGTATTATTCTATTCAATCTCTGTGTCTGCCCAAACTGTCTATTATTATGAATTATCAAATGGTAAAGGAGATGGTCACTTTATTGCAATAACAAAAAAAGGGTGCTATGATTCAGATAATATGGGAGTATCTTTAGAAAACGGTTTCCGTTTTTTTAAAGGTACAGAAAATGAACAATACATATATCATGGGTATAGTCATTTTGGCGATGCAAAATATTATTTTTCTCATGATTACAACAAATTAAAAATAGTGGTAGAAAAAAGCGGAATAATATACAACTACATTCGTAAAAATGCCCCTAAAGGGATTGCATCTGCACATGGCAATGTTCCCGATAAATCCCCAAAAACAAGAGCGGTATATCATACATACCAACCAACAACACTTCCTACAATAAACTCATCCACCTCAACTCCATCAACATATAGTTCTCCTACCAACTGTTCAGGTTGTGGAGGTAGCGGGCTATGCACAATGTGTCATGGCAAAGGATGGTATCAAAATACCTATAGTGGAAATATTAATAATTGTTCTTCATGTGGAGGAAGTGGGCGTTGTGGAGTTTGTAGAGGAAAGGGGACCCTATAACATGCTATTTCCTATAAAAAATGCACTCCCAACGGAGTGCATTTTCTATATTATATATAAGGTGTAACCTTACATTACGATGTTCACGATGCGACCGAGAACAACGATGACTTTCTTTGGAGCGGCACCATTGAGTTGAAAATAAAATGTTCAATCTATGTTGCAAAAATGTTCAAAGTTGAACGGAAAAATGTTCAAAGTAAAACGAAAAAATGTTCAAAGTCGGCGCAAAGGTAGTACTTTTTTCTGAAATAACAAAATAAATATAGGTTTTTTATCAAATTTATCAAAAAATGCACTCCCGTCGGGAGTGCATTTTCTATATTATATATAAGGTGTAACCTTACATTACGATGTTCACGATGCGGCCTGGGACAACGATGACTTTCTTTGGAGCGGAGCCGTTCAATTGTTTAGC
>JAZNRY010000055.1:0-53076 GCA_045590995.1 Paludibacteraceae bacterium
ACTCCTTGGCTCACAGAACGACATGGCTACGATCCGACTTGAACCATATACCGCCACGAGTTATTGCAACGGCGAATGGAACGAATGAAACGAATCTGAAAACTGAAAGGTGAAAGGGGATATATGGTGCTTGATGGTATTTGCAGGGTAAAGTCGGAGGCCAAGCGGTCTTAGGAAGACAAATTGGCAACTCAACTCCTTGGCTCACAGAACGACATGGCTACGATCCGACTTCCATATATCCCCTTTCACCTTTCAGTTTTCAGATTCGTTTCATTCGTTCCATTCGCCGTTGCAATAACTCGTGGCGGTATATGGTTCCCCAATAATTTTGGTAGTGCAAAATTTTGTTGCTTCATCTTCCTTGCCGTGGCACAATGTTGGTGCCACGGGATTGTTGTCTCTGTTGTCGTCCTCACTCCCCCTTTTTCCGTTTTCACTTTTCAGTTTCCCAAAAAATCACCCCAAAATGCGATTTTTCTTGCATATCTGCAAATATTGTTGTACCTTTGCACCCGATTCCTACGCTGGAGGGAAATATGTCCTGCGAAAAGCGTTTCGCAATGGTCTTCTTGGGTAGGTTTCTGACATATTGATAGCGTTTATTGACAAGGTTTCTATCTCGCTTGCGTGATGGAATTTCCTTGACGCTTTGCGTTTGACAAAACGAAAACTTCGCAACTTTTCTATCAAATCAAAACCAAAGTAACAGTAAATGCCTATGGGTATGACTATATCCATACTATGCTTGTTTCAAGGCGTAGTGTGTTGTCATATCAGCGTAGGTTTCCTGTTGTTTATTTGATTTGATGGGCATGCGAAGGCCTCGTTTTGTGAATAAGCAACACGAGGTCTACGCTTTTTGTGTTATACTATACATCTTCCATAACTCCTATTGGACTTATTAGTTTTATTGGATTTATCGGACTTATTAGGCTTATTACTCCTATTAGACTTATAAATAAACAACAATATTAACCCTCTAAATAAAACAATTATGAGAAAACTATTCTCCCTTTTCGTGGCACTCCTCGCCACTACCACCCTTTGGGCGCAACGTTTCCAAGTAGGTGATTTGTATTTCAACATCACCAGTAGTTCTGAACCTTATACCGTAGAAGTGACATATCAATATTTCAATTCTTCTTCCAATTATTACAAACTTACCACAGTCACCATCCCAGAAACTGTCACTTATGGCAGCACAATCCACAGAGTCACGAGTATTGGAGATCATGCTTTCGATGGTTGCTATAAACTCACATCTGTCACAATCCCTGAGAGTGTAACAAGTATTGGAAATTGTGCTTTCGATGGTTGCTATAAACTCACATCTGTCACAATCCCTAACAGCGTAACGACCATTGGATATCAAGCTTTCTATAATTGCTCCTCCCTTACCTCAGTCACCATCCCCAACAGCGTAACGAGCATTGGAAGTTCTGCTTTCAGAGGTTGCTCCTCTCTCACCTCAATTACCATCCCCAATAGTATGACGAATATTGGAGATAGGGTTTTTTCTGATTGCTCTTCCCTTACATCTATCATAATCCCAGAGAGCGTAACAAGTATTGGGTGGGAAGCTTTCAAAAATTGCGCATCCCTCACATCTATCTCTATTCCTAGCTGCATTGCGAGTATAGGGGAGGATGCTTTTGAAGGAACTCTTTGGTACAATAATTGCCCCGACGGACTAGTATATATAGGAAATGTATTATACACCTACAAAGGTACAATGCCTGCAAATTCAACTATAGAAATTAAAGACGGAACAATTAGCATATCTTCTGCTGCTTTTGATAATTGTTCTTCCTTAATATCCATTACTATCCCTGAGAGCGTAACGAGCATTGGAGCTGGGGCTTTCCGTAGTTGTTCTTCCCTCACTTCTATCACCATCCCCAACAGCGTAACGAGCATTGAAAATTATACATTCTATAATTGTTCTAGTTTGACTTCTGTCACTATCGGCAACAGCGTCACGAGTATAGGTTGGTATGCTTTCGAAAATTGCTCTTCCCTCGCCTCAATTACTATCCCCAATGGTGTAACGAGTATCGGAGAACGTTCTTTCTATGATTGCTCTTCTCTCGCTACTATCAACATCCCCAATAGCGTAACGATTATTAGTTATAGCGCTTTCGCTGGAACATCTTGGTACGAAAACCAACCTAATGGTATGATATATGCAGGTAAAGTATTATACGATTACAAAGGCACAATGCCTACAAATACCACCATAGAAATTATGGATGGGACGGTTAGTATATCAGCTTATGCTTTCTCGAGCTGCTATTCGCTCACCTCTATTACCATTCCCAATAGCGTAACGAGTATTGGCGATTATGCGTTCTCGAACTGCTATTCGCTCACCTCTATTACCATTCCCAATAGCGTAACGAGTATTGGCGATTATGCGTTCCGTAAATGCACAAATGTAAAAGAAATTACTATTGGAGAAGGTGTAATAGACCTTGGAAACTATGCTTTTTCTGAAATAGATTGTCCTTACTTATACCTTTATGCATTGACACCGCCTTCAATCTCCCATACATTTGGAGAACATAGGTTTGAGAAATTGATTGTTAATAAAAACTCTGTAGAAATTTATAAAAATCAATGGAGTGGAGTAGCTAAACAGATAATAGCATTTGGAGATATTTTTATAGGAGAAGTGACTCAAGAGGTTAATTGTACTTCAGCATCATTGATGCTACCTATCCACAATTATGACAACACTGAAAAATATAATATAGGATATATCTGGAATAATGATACATCCTATGTAGAATTGAATGGTACACTCAAACTAAATCTTACTAATCTTTCTGTGAATACGCAATATAGCATTAGTTTCTTTGCTGCGAAGATTAATGAACCAATAGAAGGTGAGAGCATTAAAATAGTCAATTTTCAAACTAAAGATATAGATGTATACATTTACACAAAATCTAAAACTCAGACAACATTACACATAGGATTGCGGTATAATGCTGGAGACGCTACTATTACCGATAAAGGACTTATAGTTCATTGCCCTAACGGAAAAATAGATACAATATCTATTAAAAATACTTATGAAGGAATGACTGGAGACACATTACTTACTCAACTTCGCATAAATTCGGAGTACGATGTATACGGATTTATATTAACTGAAGAAGGTGGATTGAAAGTTGGTAATGGAAATGCTATCTATACCAACAACATCGAATCAACCATAACTTCTTCAAATCGTACTCAAACAACTATACCACTATCTGCTTCTTTAGGATTAGGAGATGCTATAGATTATAATAAGAATGGATTACAATGGACTACAAGTTCATCATTTAGTTCGGGTAATTATGAAACCATTTATTTTGAAAATGGCGTACTCAATTTAGATACAACTATTACAAATCTTTCTCCGAACACACAATATGCGTTCCGTTTATTCCACTACAGTTTAGATGAAACAGGTAAAGAATATTGCGTATATGGCGATACACGCAAATTTACTACTGCATCCGTCGTTCTCTATGAACCAACCCTACAAACCACAGGGCAAACCTATATTGAGGTACAAACAAGTAGTGCCTATGGCGATGCGACATTAGTAGAAGAAGTGGTAGAAGTGGCTACAAGTAAATATAACACACCTGAACAACGAGTGAATGTGGCAGGTCGCAGTAATGTGATTATCAATAATCTTATGCCAGATACGAAATACTATTTCCGTAGCGTATTAACCACCCAAGAAGCAGGTACTATGCAAAGTGAGTGGTACGAAGCAACTACCGAAGAAATCACTCTTGCTACAGGCGATGCAGACGGTATATCCAATAGCTCTGCATTCTTGCATGGTACTATTGATTGCGACACAATGAGTCGCACCGAGATTGGTTTTGAGTGGAAACGCAGCGATGCACCAAGTACCGTCAAACCACAACGCCTATTGGTGGTAGATCGTGTGGATGAAAACCTTATCTTCCGTTTGGAAGGATTGAGCAGCGACCGCTACTACGATTTCCGTACTTTCTGCCTCTACAACGGTAAAGAATACTATGGAGAGTGGGTCGGCTTCCTTACTTCTGACAAAGATATATTGATTCCACCTTCTGTACAAACACGCGAAGCAGAAATAACAGACTTGGGTGTACTGATGAAGGGCTTTGTAGTCGCAGGTACGGAGGTTATTCTCCAGCGTGGCTTTGAATGTTGGCGCGAAGAAAGCGACCAAGTGGCTACTACCGTTGCTGAAGGAGCTATCATGTCTTCATACATTCCAGAAGCATGGTCATATACCACCTATAAATATCGCGCATACGCTAAAACACCTGCTGGCACCACCTATGGTGAAACATTGGAAGTTACCACAGAGTATATAGCAACCAACATCGCAGACATAATTGTAAATGCTTCTTCCAATAGTGCACAAGTTACATGGACAATGGTAGAACAGGCAGATTACTATATTCTTACGCTCTATAGCGATGAGAGTATGACAGAGGTAATAGGTGTTTATACTGTGGACAAGAACGGCAATGTTACACAAAAGCGTGTTGCTTCGGCTACCCAATCACTTGTAACGTGCGAATTGACAGAATTGTTACCAGAAACCAACTATTACTTCGCAGTTAAGGCATACAACAACAATGACCAAATGGTGGCAGAAGAAAATGGCAGTTTCGCAACGACTGTTGTACCAACTGCGGTGGAAAATGCCCATAGCCAATCGCCAATGACCAATTGCAAAAAGATTCTCCGCGACGGTCAACTCCTCATCCTCCGCGACGGGAAGACCTATACCGTCATGGGTGCAGAGGTCAAATAACCCACAGCAATACAATAAGAATCTTTGTATAAACATCAAGAGCGGCACGCTTATCGTGCCGCTCTTTTTTCTCCTCTCCCTTCATTTTGTTTTGCTTTTGCCAGTGGTCTGGCATTAGTCCTTGTCTTTCTATGTCCATTTCCCCGAATTATTCGGGTACCCTCGAATTGACGATCATTGTCTTTAACAAATCCCTGAGCGCCCAATGTGTTGTTTTGGGCGCAATCGTTGTTGGCTTAAGTTGTTTAAGTTGTTTTTCCTTGTCGCGCCAGGAAGTTGATTGGCGCGAAAGTTGTTTATGTTGTTTTTTCTAATAAATAATTCTTGTTGTTTTCGTTGTAGTGTCCGCTCGTATATAGTTCCTTTTTTTCTATCCCTTCTCAATTTTTGTTTTGGGTTGCCAATGCGCCCGCGCATTCTTCCAACCCAAACCAAAAACACCCTCGAATTGACAATAATTGACAACTCTATTGACGACAATTGTTTTAACAAATCCCCTGAGCGCCCAATGTGTTGTTTTGGGCGCAATTGTTGTTAAATCAATGTTGTTGGAACACATTTTGGGTCATTTACTACGCTCCCTAAAAATGGGGATTATTGCGGATAAATTTGTGTGTTTGCAAAAAAAGCAGTAATTTTGTAGCGTGAATAAAAATGCGTCGGAATACATAGAAAACGGAATCCAAATCCAAGAAGTGGATGCACGGGATTTGGAAACACAATTAGTGCGGACCGCAGCGCTGATGGATAGGCATCAGCCCTTCGTGGTGCTGCTGACGCATTACGAAGAACTGATACAGACCGAGCATACTTTAGACTACCACCTATTGGGCAAACTGCTGGGCGTGCGTATCGGTTTGGCAGAAGACAAAGCCACCATACTAACAGAAGAAAACAGTTTCCGACATGTGCATGTGAGTTACGGAAAAGACATCGAAGAAGCCATCACACGCGTGATAGACATAATAGTCACCCTGCCGAATGTGCGCGAGAAATACTCCAAACGCTACATGGCTGTGCGTATGCTGGAACGACCCGACGAGATGTTGGCCCTGTTGCCACACAGCGAGGAACTGATTCGCGTAGCCGCCGAACAACGCGCACGATTACTATATGAATACGGCAAGACCGCCAACGAAATCATCGCACAAGCGCGTCGCGGATTCATACACGGAGCACTCGAAGAGACCCTCACACACGCAAAGCACGACTCGGGACACTCCTTAGCAGACAAGATAGACAAAGTGCTGATCAACCGATGGGTGGGATTGCCTGTGCTATTATTGGTACTCTACGGCGTATTCGAGTGCACCTTCACCTTGGGCAGTTATCCACAAGAGTGGATAGGCATGGGTGTAGAGGCATTGGCAGCGTGGTTGCGCGGCATTATGCCCGTGACATGGTGGAGCAGTTTGCTGCTGGATGGCGTGCTGATGGGCATAGGAGCCGTATTGGCATTCCTGCCCAATATCATCATCATGTTCTTCTTCCTGAGTCTGATGGAAGACTCAGGCTACATGGCGCGCGTGGCATACACCATGGACAAAATCATGCACCGCATCGGTTTGCACGGTAGTTCGTTTATCCCCATGCTGATGGGCTTCGGCTGTAATGTACCCGCCATCATGGCTGCCAAAGATATAACCAACAAGAAAGACCGCGCACTGACGATGATGATGGTGCCATTCATGAGTTGCTCGGCACGACTGCCCGTATATATGCTATTCATCGGAGCGTTCTTTGCCGAACAGAAAGCATTGGTGATGCTGTCGCTGTACATCTTAGGCGTGCTACTGAGTATCGTGTTTGCATGGGCAATGCAACACACACCCGCCTTCCGTCAGCCCAAGCACGACTATGTGAGCGAGTTGCCCCCCTATCGCCGCCCCACCCTACGCAACACAGGATTGCACATATGGGAACGCGTGGCGGATTACTTGCAGAAGATTCCTGCTGTGATTATCTGGGCAAGTGTCATCATATGGGCGCTGACCTATTTCCCAACAGGCAGCATGGAGCATATGGAAGAAAGCTACTTGGCGATGATAGGTCATTGGATAGAACCCGCAGTACGCCCATTGGGCTTCGACTGGAAGATGTCGGTATGCCTGCTGACAGGACTGCCCGCTAAAGAGGCGATCGTGTCCACCATGGGCATCCTCTACCCCGCCGAGAGTGCGCTGACAGCCTTCACACCCGTGACAGCATATGCGTTCATGGCGTTCGTGCTGCTGTACTTCCCCTGCGTGGCAACCATAACAACCCTGAGAAAAGAAATAGGCGCCAAATGGGCATGGTATAGTCTGGTGCAGTCAATGGTGCTGGCTTGGGTGGTGAGCTTCGTGATTTATCAAGTGGGGAATTGGATTGGGTAACGAAAACGGAGACAACTATTCCGTGGCACCAACATTGTGCCACGGCGAGGGAAAAACTGAAAACTGAAAACGGAAAACTAAAAAAGAGATTGGGAACGACAACAAAGACAACTTTTCCGCTTCGCCAACACTGCTCAGCGGCAGGAAATATGAAAATCAACCAGTAGAGAAAGGGAAATATGAAAACAGAAGTGCTGAAGGATATGTTATATATTGTTGTTGGAGCAATTTATAATGTCCATGAGGAACTTGGAGGCGGATTGAATGAATCCATCTATCAAGAAGGATTAGAACTGGAACTACAATCACAACATATTTTCTACGAAAGAGAATTAGAAGTGCACCCATACTACCAAGGAAAAAGAATGAATGCCACTTTCCGATTGGATTTTCTTTGTTTGAAAAATGTGATTGTAGAATGTAAAGCTGTAAGTAAATTATCCAACGAACATCGTTCGCAATTATTCAATTATATGCGATTAACAAAAACAAAAGCAGGCATATTAGTAAATTTCGCACCTGCTTTTATGGAAGTCGAACGCTATTTTTTTGATCCAGAAACAAACGAAATATTGACATATACTGGCGAAGTAATATCATAAAAGCAAGCGCCAATGTTGGGCGCGCGCAGAGGTTGTTTAAGTTGTCGTCAAGAAAATAACAAAGAATAGAAGTATATTTAACGACAACATAGACAACATTCCGTGGTACCAACATTGTGCCACGGTAAAGGAAATGACAAGTATACAACGCCAATGATAGTAGAAGATATACAAAAACGAAATAAAATAACAAAGACGAAGCAAATTAACTAATCTTGGCAAGCGCCAATGTTGGGCGCGCGCAGAGGTTGTTTGTGTTGTCGTTAAATATAAAAAATTGTAGTGATGAAAAATAAAGTTATATTAGTTGTATTATGTCTCCTGCTACCCATAGCGGGTGTCTATGCGCATGCGTGGGGAACAGTGTTGGATGACAAAGGCTACCCATTAGTGGGAGCAAATGTGTATTGGGCTGGAACAACCATAGGCGTGGCTACAGACTTGGACGGACGATTCAAACTGGAACCCACAGAGAAGACCAACCTGCTGGTAACCAGTTTCATGGGTTATCACAACGACACCACCGAAGTCACCCAACACAGCGAACTCACCATCGTACTGGTCAGCGACCTCGTCCTCGAAGAAGTGAATATCGTAGAGCGCAAGATGGCAGTGCTCCGCTCGCGCGTGTCAGCCCTGCAAGTGGAGACACTCACAGGCGAAGCACTCTGTATGGCTGCCTGCTGCAACCTCTCGGAGAGTTTCGAAACAAGCGCCAGCGTGGATGTGGCCTACTCCGACGCTGCTACTGGTGCAAAACAGATTCGTCTGTTAGGACTGAGCGGAACTTATGTACAGATGCTGACAGAGAACACACCCAACATTCGCGGACTGGCACAGTCGTTTGGTATGGAGTATATACCCGGCCCATGGATGGAAGCCATACAAGTGAGCAAAGGCACCTCATCCGTGCTGAATGGCTACGAAGCCATTGCGGGACAAATCAATGTGGAGTACCTCAAGCCACAGACACAAGACCCTATCGCTCTCAACGCCATGATTAGCACCGAGACACATGCCGAAGTTAACGCTTCGGGCGGGTGGGACCTGAACGATAAGGTATCTACAGGTATCTTGTTCCATGCACAAAACATGTCGCTCGAACTGGACCATAACCACGACGGCTTCCTTGACATGCCCAAGAATACGAATGTGAACCTGCTGAATCGCTGGTATGTGAAGACGGGTGATTACACAGGTCAATTCCTTGTGCGCGGGCTCTACGACCGTCGCATAGGCGGCCTGACCAAAGAGGCAACAGAGACCTTGTCACCATACAAGATTGATTTGAACACTTGGCGGGTGGATGGATTTATGAAGAACGGCTATGTGTTTGATGCAGAGACGGGTACATCTATTGGCATCATCGCCTCGGCATCGTATCACAACCAACAGAACACCTACGGTTCGCGCCAATGGAACGCAGCACAAACCAATGCCTATATCAACGCTATCTTCCAGACATCATTCGACGATTCAGCTACCGACCTGTGGGATGACCACGAATATAAACTATCGGCTGGATTGAGCCTGAACTACGATGGGTATGACGAGGCGATGAGACAAGAGGCAAGAGGCATGAGGCACGAGGTGACGCCAGGCGTGTTTGCAGAATATACTTATACATACAAAGATAAAGTAACATTGCTGATGGGCATACGCGAGGATTATTCTACGCGCTATGGTTTCTTCACCACCCCTCGTATGAACTTGCGCTATGCGCCATTCGAGTGGTGGACATTGCGCGGAAGTGTAGGATTGGGTTACCGTACACCCAACGCCATAGCCGACAACGCAGCCTATCTCGCCAGCAACCGAATGTATTATTTTGGCGATAGGATAATGGATAATGGATATGGAGAAATGGGGAATGAATTAGCTCAAGAGCAATCGTTGAATACGGGACTTTCTACCGTGTTTTATATTCCCCTTGGCAAGAAAGAATTGCAACTCTCAGGCGAATACTACTATACGGTATTCGCAGACGGTGTAATAGCCGATATAGATCGTAGTCTGCATGGTGTGACCTTATATAATATGCACGATGTGGAGGATGCCGAGTACTTCTCCCACAATTGGCAAGTGGAAGCCACGATGGAGATTCTGCGCGGCTGGACGATGACCGCAGCATTCCGCTATACAGATGTGAAGCAGACCTCCTTCAATAGCAAAATGGGCGAATATCAGTTGCGCGACAAGCCGCTGCAAAACAAATTCAAGGGTATCATCACTACCAGCTATCAAACGCCACTCAAGACATGGCAGTTTGACCTGACAGCCCAATTCAACGGCGAGGGGCGTATGCCTGATGGATTTGTGATACCAGAAGGAAGCAAACAGTATAACACATTGGCTAACGGACAGGTTTACCACAAATGGTATCCACAATTATTAGGACAAGTGACCAAGTTCTTCCGCACATGGTCTATCTACCTCGGAGCAGAAAATATGACCAATTTTACGCAGGATAATCCGATTGTAGGCGATAGGTTAGAGGCAAAAGGCGAGAAACACGGGGGATTTGTCAATCCACATTCGGCAACCTACGATGCAGCAATGATTTGGGCACCAATACACGGGTGGAAATTGTACCTTGGATTCCGTTGGGCACTTGAACGAGAGGAATAACCATACTACACAATGTTACACAACTCTAAACGCGGTGAAGCCGCATTAAACTACACTTATATGAAACGACTAATTATTTTTTTGATGGCTCTATTGCCAATGGCCTATATGCTGAGTACAGTTGAGGCAAAACCAAACAAACAGAAAGTAGTATTATATGTTCACTTGCATTGCGAGGACTGCTGCAACAAGATTCTAAAAAACATTCCTTATGACAAGGAACTGAAGAATGGCGTGAAGGACCTTGTTTTTGATTTAGAAGCACAGACAGTGACCGTTACCTACGACGCCAACAAAACCGATGTGCCTGCTATTCAAAAAGCATTTGCGAAGATTGGCAAACCAGCTACCACAAACAAACCATGCAACGGACATGAGCATAGCGATGCGTGCCAGCATAATCATCACGAGCATCACGGACATCAGCATTAAAAAAGAGGCGATTCGCCTCTTTTTTTTTGAGGTAAGGAGATTAGAGGGGTGAGAGGGTTAGGGGACGGACAAGCGATACTCCGCAGATAGGAGCAATGGATAATTGGACGCAATATGCCCTGCGGGATAGTCAAACAGCACAGGAAAAGCATATGGTTCTACCACTTGGCGAATAGACTCCATCAGCGTACAACCCATCGAAGAATCATCGGCACAATCGGTGAACTGACCTACCAACAATCCGCTGATTCGTTCGAAAACACCACTCATACGAAGATTATGCAACATGCGATCAATATGATAGTGGCGTTCGCAGATGTCTTCTATAAACAGAATAGGCGGTTCGCTACATTGATTGATGATGTTATTCAGTCCGTATGGAGTTCCCTGCAAACCGTATAGCACACTCAAATTACCGCCAATCAATGGCCCTTTAGCTTCACCAGAGCGGTTGAGAGGGGAAAGCGGCTTGGTGAAAGGGGAAAGGGAAAAGGGGAGGAGACTATGAGGCGATAAGGTGAGGAGCTTGCGTTCCTCCAACAAGGAGGTATCATCATCAGGCAACAGCGAAATATCCTTACACATATTGGCATGCAACGATGGTACACCATGCAAACTCAACAAAGCATGCAAAGCCGTGACATCCGAGAAACCAACCAGCAATGGCCATTGCTCTTTCGGGCGATTAGGCAACACTATGCGGTCTAATATACGCTGCAAACCATAACCTCCACGACTGCACAAGATAATATCTATCGTTGGATCTGCAAAAGCTGCATTGAGGTCAGACAAGCGCTCCTCATCCGTAGCAGAAAAACGCCCCAAATGACCATAAGCATGCGCTGCTACCGACACACAAAAACCCCACTGCTCTAAACGAACTTTGGCTTGATTGATCCATTGCAAATCAATCGCACTGGCAGGAGAAAGAATACGAATATGCTTCATCGTGTGCAAAATTACATTTTTTTTTTCATATATCAAAAAAAAGTTGTAACTTTGCAGCGATTTATGCGAAAATTATGTATATTCATATTACTTTTGCTCGCTTCTATCCCTCTTTCTGCGCAAAATGAAGCGAAAGCCAATGACCTCTTTCAATCGGCAAATTATTCAGGTGCGATGAAAGAATATGGTTTGCTGTTGAAGCGCTATCCCTCATCCGCACTATTCGCATACCGCTATGCTCGCTGCGCACAAGAATTAGGCGATTACACTACTGCAATACAATACTTTAAGAAATCGGGTAATCGCTACGACTTAAAGCACTTTAACTTGGGTGAGAGTTACCTCGCCCTCTTCTATCCAGAGGAAGCTATTGCTTCCTACAAAGCCTATTTAGCAACATTGGCTGCCGATTCGGAACGCATACCGTATGTGCGCACACAAATACAAAAGGCAGAAAAACTGCAACGCTACTTGCGACGCGTCGAGAAAGTGAATATTATTGATTCCGTTGAAACCACCGTAGATAGTATTTTGGCATATTGCCCCCTATCCGCAGAAGTAGGCAGTATGACCTACACACCCGATAGCAATATTATCTACACCAATCAACGCGCAGACCGCCGATTGTGGGCAACGATACACGACTCGCTTTCTGTGATTGTATCCAGCCATAGTCTAATGGGACAGTGGTCGCAGCCAGACACCTTGCCACAAGAAGTGAATATAGCCAACAAACAAGCATACCCATATGTACTAAGCGACGGTGTGACCATATACTTTGCAGCATGCGACAGCAATGGATTAGGAGGGTATGACATCTATGTAACACGATACAACACATACACCGACTCCTATACCACCCCTGAAAACTTAGGAATGCCATTCAACTCCACAGCCAACGACTACTTGATGCTAATAGATGAACATAACAACATTGGCTATTTTGCTACTGACCGCTTCTCCCCAGCGGGAAAAGTACGCATCTATTCGTTTGTTCCTGCATGGCAAAAAAACTATTGGCGCGGTCTATCGCAAGATTCATTGGTGGCATACGCACAACTGCGCTATACATGGTCGATAGAACAATCCACAACAACGCATCGCAGCAATACAACAGCAATAGCAAATACACATACGGCTGAAGATGACGAGAAAAAGATTTTCTTCGTGCTGAACGACTCGGTAGTCTATACCTCAGTGAATGATTTTCGCAATCCCAATGCGCTAAAAAAATACTACGAATGGGAAGAACTCCAAGAGCAAATCACCAATAATACCAAACGCTTGGAGCAACTACGCTATCAATACAGCAAAGCAGACCATGCAGGACAAAAAAAATTGACTCCAGCAATTCTCCGTCTGGAGCAATTGCAGAGTCAATATTCTACACAGAGCAATGACTTGATTAACCAAAGTCGCACATTAGAGACTTCGAATCCTTAGCAATACAATTTTCCAACAATGGCATTCACCAAACGCTTGGGCAATAACCTATTGAGCAAGCAGAAAATGCCATATATCGTTCCGCCTACATACATCGGCTTCAAACAACGACAAGTAGCCATTCGATAAAGACACTTAGCCATATGCATGGGTGTCATACCAGCTTGTTCGTCCCGCTCCATAGCAGCCACCGCCGACAGTACATTAGGATAAACATCCGCTCCCGCAATACTCTTCTCCCGCGCAGCAGTGAATCCCGTAGCCACATCGCCCGGCATTAGCACACTCACGCCAATACCAAAAGCCCTTACCTCATTGGCTAATGCCAAAGCCATCGCATTAAGCGCAGATTTACTCGCGCTATAAAAACTCTGATATGGTATGCTCAAATCCGCAGCAACCGAAGAGGTAAAGAGAATACGACCATTATGCTGCTTGCGCAGGATTGGCAACACAGCCTTCACCAGCCGCATGGCACCGAAGAAATTGACATCAAACTGCTTTTTTGCCTCTTCTACAGAAGTAAATTCAATGGGTCCTGATATACCAAATCCCGCATTGCTCACCACTACATCAATGTAGTCGGTATGTTTCATCGCCTCCTCAAGAGCAGCGTACACCGAAGCTTCATCCGTGACATCACAATGTATATGCACCACCGAAGCAGAGGACTGACCACTACGGCTCAACTCTATGACACGCCATCCCTTGGATACAAAGAGTTGAACCGCAGCCAAACCAATACCCGAAGAACCACCCGTAAGGAGAACTGTACGCATACTAAATAGTGAATCGCTATATTAATAAATAGGTGTTTGGCGAAGCGCACGAGCAATAATCTCCACTGCTTCATCGATCACAGGTTCTGTGTGCGTAGCCATCAGCGTAGTGCGCAACAAACATTCACCCTCTACGCACGCAGGAGCAATCACAGGATTAACATACACACCTGCATCAAACAAAGCCTTACCATACCACAAAGTATCTAAAGTCTTATAGGTAAAGATAGGCACAATAGGCGTAGGTGCCTCAATAATCTTCACTCCCGCATCAATCAACTTTGTACGGAAATACTGGGCTATATTCATCAAACGCTCTGGACGCTCAGGATCTTTCTCCAATTGCTGCAAAGCCGCTAAAGCAGTAGCCGCACTACATGGTGTAATGGAGGCAGAGAAAATAAATGGACGAGAAGAGTGTGCAACATAGTCATAAATCTTCTTGCTGGACAACATACATCCACCAATACTTGCCAACGACTTAGAGAAAGTAAGCATCGTAATATCCACTTTGTCTTGCAAGCCAAAATGTGCAGCCGTACCACGACCTCCAGGACCCAACACACCAAAACCATGCGCGTCATCCACCAATATGCGTGCCTCGTATTTCTCTGCCAACGCCACAATCTCTGGCAAACGACAAATATCACCACGCATAGAGAATACACCGTCCGTCACAATGAGTTTGCCTGCTTGCTCAGGAATGGATTGAAGTTTCTTCTCCAAATCTTCCATGTCAGAGTGCTTGTAACGCAATACTGTTGCATTAGACAAGCGACATGCATCATAAATACTGGCATGGTTCTCACGGTCGTTGAGGATATAGTCGTTTCGACCGCAGATAGCAGAAATAATCGCCAAATTAGTTTGGAAACCAGTACTACAAGTCATCGCAGCCTCGTAGCCCGTGAAGCGCGCTAAGGCGTCTTCCAATTCAAGGTGCAAATCGAGCGTACCATTCAAGAAACGACTGCCCGATACACCTGTGCCATACTTATCCAACGCTTTGTGTCCCGCCTCAATCACAATAGGATCTTCCGTGAAACCGAGGTAATTATTGCTTCCCAGCATGATACGACGCTGACCTTCCATCTCCACCACTGGAGCCTGACGCGACTCCAGTGTATGGAAATATGGATAGATTCCACGGCGTTTAACCTCTTCCAAAAGGTCGTGATGGCACTTTTGAAATAAATCAGCCATGCAAATAACGATTAGAGTACATTAATCTCTTTGAGCACAGCAGTTGTTTTAGCTACAGCCTCTTCGCTTGCAGCAAACAATGCTTTCTCAGCCTCATTGAGTTCGATTTCAACAATCTTCTCAATACCGTTCTTACCAATGATACATGGTACACCGATTGTAATATCGTTGTATCCATACTCGCCCTCAAGATAAGCAGAGCAAGGAATCATCTTCTTTTGGTCGTTGATAATGCTATCTGCTACTGCCGCTGCCGCTGCACCTGGAGCCATCCAAGCACTTGTGCCGAGCAGACCAGTCAGCGTAGCACCACCTACCATAGTGTCCTTAGCTACTTGCTCCAATTCCTCTGCGCTCATCATATCGCTCACTGGCATACCCTTGTAGGTAGCATAACGAGTCATAGGAATCATAGTAGTATCACCATGACCACCGATAACGAAACCTTCTACTTCGTTCGCATTGCATCCGAGCTTTTGGCTGAGGAAATATTTGAAACGGCTGCTATCCAATGCACCACCCATACCAATGACACGATTGCGTGGCAAACCAAGTGCCTTGTAAGTAAGGTAAGCCATCGTATCCATAGGGTTAGAAACCACTACAAGGATAGCGTTAGGAGAATAAGTAAGGATTTGATTAGCAACGCTCTTCACAATACCCGCGTTTACACCAATCAACTCCTCACGAGTCATACCCGGTTTGCGAGGCAGACCTGAAGTAATAACTACCACATCAGAACCAGCTGTTTGGCTGTAGTCGTTGGTAACACCTTTCACAACAGTGTCGAAGCCCAAGAGTTGAGCTGTTTGCATGATATCCATGGCTTTGCCCTCAGCAACGCCTTCTTTAATGTCGATCAAAACGACTTCGCTGGCAACCTTCTTAACTGCCAACACATTTGCGCATGTAGCACCTACATTGCCTGCGCCTACTACGGTAACTTTTGACATAATTTTGTAAAATTAGTATTTATTTAAAGTTATAACTATATTCCTAATTTCGCGCAAAGGTAGTGTTTTTTTTCTACATACGCAAATTTTAATAGAAATTTAGAATACAAAATCTGAAATCTGCAACAAAGATAGGTCATTGATGTGACAGCGAGAGTAGTCTATGAACCCGTCAAGAACCCGTCAAGAACCCGTAATACACCCTTTGGAACCCCGTTAAAAGCGGCACACTACTCTTGCTCCAACAAGTCTGGTCGGCGTTCTTGAGTATGGCGGACGGATTCTTCATACAACCACTCTTCAATCTTTGCTTGATGCCCAGATAGGAGAATATCAGGCACCCTCCAACCTTTATACTCCGCAGGGCGCGTATAAACACCCGGTTCAAGCAATCCATCTTGAAAACTATCACTCAACGCACTCGTCTCGTCCCCTATCGCTCCTGGCAACAAACGCACAATAGCATCCGTCATAATAGCCGCAGGCATCTCTCCACCCGTGAGTACAAAATCGCCAATCGTATATTCCTTCGTAATCAAATGATCTCTCACTCGCTGATCTACACCCTTATAATGACCACAAAGAATAATAATATTCTCTTTGAGCGACAACGCATTTGCTTCGCGCTGCGTAAAGCGTTCGCCATCTGGAGCAGTGAAAATAATCTCATCGTAATGACGCTGAGAAGTCAAGTACGAAATAGCACGGTCAATGGGCTCTACCTGCAAGACCATACCCGCACCAAAACCAAAAGCATAGTCATCAATCTTGCGGTGCTTGTCCAATGTAAAATCACGCAAGTTATGCACATAAATCTCAGCCAAGCCTTTGTCTTTGGCACGCTGGACAATAGAATGATTGAGTGGCGACTCTAATAATTCGGGACAAGCTGTAAGAATATCTATTCGCATGGTGAAAAGTGAAAAGTGAAAACTGAAAAGTGAAAGGTGTACATGTATAAGGCAGGGGTTAGGGAACAGGGTCATAGCCACTTCCTCCCCATGGATGGCAACGCATAATGCGCTTGATACCCATCCAACCACCCTTAAAAATGCCATGTTTCATCACCGCCTCCACCATGTATTGGCTACATGTGGGCGTATAGCGACAAGAAGGAGGCGTCAAAGGAGAAATACAATACCTATAGAAATACACAGGCAGTAGAAAAAACTTCCTAACCATCGTTTTTATGCTCATCGCGCTACCCTCCCACTGGATTAATCGTATCTGCAGTAGCCATATTCGCCAATCGCAGCAAGGCTTTACGCATAGCTTTCTCTATGACGGAATATGGTTGTTTGCTTTTGTCTATATAGTTGAACGCCACCTGATAGCATACTTCCGCAGGCAATAGTTCCTGATTCAGTCGGTACGCCTCACGCATAAGTCGGCGCAAACGATTGCGGTCCACAGCATGCTTGAAAAGGGATTTAGACGCCCACACAAGCACTTGTGTAGCATCATTGGCGGGCAAAAATGTCACACGCAATGGCCAAACCACAAAACGCTTTCCGTTCGCATACAAGTGATTAATGTGGGTTTGACCACACAGTTTCGCCGATTTAGAGAAAGTATGCTTCACACGAACTCCTATTGCTGCGAATCAAGGTACTTCTTGATCGCTGTTGTAATGCTTGGGAACTCAGGCGTAGGCGCTTGAATATCCGCCCTCCAACCATTCTCCTCAATGGCAGCTAAGGTGTTGGCACCAAAACATGCAATAATAGTATCACCTTGCTCCCAATCAGGGAAATTCTTCTTCAATGCCGCCACACCCGAAGGAGTGAAAAGCACAATCATATCGTAGTTGAAAGACTTATCTTTGGGCCATTCAGAAGCTACGGTACGATACATGATTGCAGGCTTTACAACGATATTATGCTCTGCAAACATATTAATGTCGTCATCGTTATGCACATCCGACATAACCATCAGATATTTTTCGTTAGGACGGCGCAACATCGCAGGCAACAAGTCTTCAAAACGATTGTTTTCGGCAGCAAAAACCTTGCGTTTGCGATACTGAATGTACTTTTGCAAGTAGTTACCTACCGCTTCGGATATGCAATAGTAATGCATGTTCTGAGGAACAGTGAAACGCGACTCTTCGCACAAACGAAAGAAATGATCAATGCCCAAACGCGAACTAACAATCACCGCTGTATAGTCCTCCAAATAAATGTGCTGGTCGCGGAACTCACGCACATTCACTCCCTCTACACGAATCAATTGTTGAAAATCGCATTGCACACCAAAAGTAGCCTCCAAATCCGAGTACGGATTACGATCCGACAGGGGACGAGGCTGGGAAATCAGGATATTTTTAATCTTTTTCATATTCATACAAAATATTGTATCGCCGAAATACTAACCATCAAAGGCAGCAACTCCAAAAAAATAATATATAGCAATATATAAAGAATAGACATCGGCGTTGTATAAAACAATTGAATAGACTTACCCAGCAGCACCACAATAAACAAAATCAGCACTATCGCACACGCCACCTGTATGAAGATCGGCGATGGAATATTGGTCAATAGCAATAGTATCGGATACAGTCCCACACACATCAATGTCCGAATATTGCTATACTGCTCCATGGCAGCCGCCATTCGTTTCGCGGGCACAAACACATACCCCACTCCATGGAGAAGTAGCAATTGCAGTGTATATATTATCGCAACAATCCCCAACACTTTCATAAACACGATGACTTGCGCCGTCTCTGTCGGAATCACTAACAAGAACAATGCCATAGCCATAACGCCCAATCGAAAAACGCGCAATGAGATTTCGTTGCTCCAGTCGCGGGCACGCACCGAATAAGCTCGCTCCGAGTGGCTGAACACGCCATGCCATGTCACACCCACAAGTCGCGCCTGCGGATTAAACAATAACACCACCAGCAACACAAACATAACCCAAGCGACCCAAGGATTAGCATATAGAGAAGATATGTGCGGAATATTCACCATTGATTTAGATAGCCGCTAATCGACGGGTTGAAGAATCCCATTCAGGCGCGGACAAGATAGCAGGTATTACCTCTTCTGGCGTAGCTACCACGATAAACATATCACGATGAATAGGACGCATCATCTGCTCCTCAATCATATAGTCCAGACAAGCCAGCAAACGATCGTAATAACCATCGGTGTTAAGAATCACCACAGGACAAGTGTGTAATCCCAACTGCTTCCATGTAAGACACTCTAAGAGTTCTTCAAAAGTACCTATTCCCCCAGGCAAGGCAACCATCGCATCAGCATGCTGACAAATTGTAGCCTTACGCTCATGCATGGTTTGCGTAACAATTGTACGGGTACTGCGCGGATTGTTCCACCCAGCATCCACCATGAACTGCGGAATGACACCAAGCACCTCTCCATTAGCATCCAACGCGCCTGCAGCAGCAGAAGCCATAAGACCAATTCCGCCATCACCATAAATCATACAAATACCCGTCTGCGCAAACAATTCACCCAAACGGTAAGCCGCATCCATATAAGAAGAACGAACTTTATTTGAACTTGAACAATAGATTGCTACATGTGACAATTTTCTCATTTTCAACAGCATTTAGAATACTCAACTCACGAAATCGGCTGCAAAATTACTGCTTTTTTTGCAATTACGCAAGTTTTTTCGTGGTTTTCGCATGATATGATAGATAAATCTATCAAAAATAGGCATGTTTAAGGTACTTTCATTGGAAAAACACGAATATTTTTACTTTTTTTATCATTTAATTTGCAAGTTCCGCCGAAAATGTGTACCTTTGTCGCCAATTTGTGTATAAATTTATATTATGGCAGTAGAGATTAAGCAAATCACGACTCGTCGTGAATTAAAGAAATTCATTCAGTTTGGTAATGAATTTTACAAAGATTGTGAGTATTTTTGTCCTCAATTGATTAGCGATGAGTTAAATGTCTTTGACACAAAAATCAACCCCGCGCACGAGGTGTGTGAGCACATACTATTCATGGCATATCGCGACAATCGTCCAGTAGGACGAATAGCAGGCATCATTAACCATGCAGCCAACAAAAAATGGGGTGTTAAACATGTGCGTTTTGGTTGGATGGATTTCATTGATGATCAAGAGGTTAGTTTTTCGCTCTTGGATGCCGTAGCAGCATGGGGCAAATCCAAAGGCATGGAGAAAATGAATGGTCCTGTAGGATTTACTGACTTCGACCATCAAGGATTGCTCTTGGAAGGATACGATGAATTAGCCCCTATGGCTTCACTCTACAACTATCCTTACTATGTACGCCACATGGATGAATATGGATTGGTCAAAGAGGCCGATTGGATTGAGTACCAAATCTACCCTCCAACCGAATTGCCAGAGCGATTTGCAAGAATGGACAAAATCGTAAGAGAGCGTAGCCATGTGCGCGTGGATAAAGTGAAAAGTTGCAAGGAGTTGGTGAAGAAATACGGCATGCAATATATGGACATCATTGATGTAGCCTATCAAAAATTGTATAACTTCCAACCATTCACAGAGCGTCAAAAGAAATACTATTGCGATTCTTATTTTCCACTGCTTAACTTTGATTTTGTGACATTAGTTGTAAACGAAAACGATGAAGTAGTTGGCGTAGGTGTAGGTATGCCTGATATTTCCACTGCGTTGCGCAAATGCAAGGGTAAGTTATTCCCATTTGGTTGGTACCACATGCTAAAAGCCTTGCGCGCCAAACAGATGGAAGCCTTCGACTTGCTCATTATTGCAGTTCGCCCAGACTATCAAGATAAAGGTTTGAATGCAGTGATTATTGCCGATCAGCACCCATACTTCGTTAAATATGGCATCAAGCGCGTAGAGACTACTTCTATCTTAGAAACCAACAGCAAGAATCAATCGCACTGGGAAATGTTCCCTCATAAGATACACAAGCGCCGTCGCGCATATATCAAGACGATTTAATGCCAAACAAGAAAGAAGATATACTCCAACACACACGCGAACAGCTTTGTGCTTACTTAGACGAGCATCAATTGAGGCATACCCCAGAGCGTTTTACCATATTGGCTACCATATGTCAATTGCAACGATTTAACATAGAAGAGTTGCGCGGAGCACTTACCGAATTGACCATTAGCCGAGCAACTGTATATAATACGCTTACTCTCTTGGAAGATGCCAATTTGATACAAAAATTGGACAAAGAATTTGGCGTGCGTGCTACGCAGTATGAATTGGTGGGCGCCACCGATTCATCCGTACAAATTGTGTGTCAGCGATGCGGCAGGATTAGCGTGGTTAAAGACTCTACAATCAGTCGTATGTTGGCAGACAAACGATGGTCAAATTTTATACCACACCACTTCTCATTGTATATGTTTGGCAACTGCAAAGTATGCAGAAGAAAAATGTACAAAAACAAATAACATAAACAATAAACTTTTAACTATCTACAATTTATGTATTTTCTTTTATTCATCACCATTACATTGGCCAGTTGGGGTGTCAGCGCCCTGCTCAACCGCCGTTTCAAAGAGTATTCGCAAGTATTCTTACCCTTAACAGGTTGCCAAGTGGCAGAAAAAATGCTACGCGACAACGGCATTACAGATGTGCGAGTGACATGCACATCAGGTCATTTAACGGATCACTATGATCCACGAACCAAAACGGTAAACCTATCGGAGTCGGTATATAACTCGGCTAATGTGGCAGCCGCAGCAGTAGCAGCTCACGAGTGCGGTCACGCTTTGCAGCACGCTTTTGCCTACGGTCCATTGCGTATGCGTACAGCATTGGTGCCCGTGGTGAGTTTTGCTTCGCAATGGGTAACATGGGTGCTATTAGGAGGAATATTAATGATTGAGGTATTCCCACAATTGTTGCTCGCGGGAGTCATTCTTTATGGTTTGACCACCCTGTTTTCTTTCATTACCCTACCTGTGGAAATCAACGCGAGTATGCGCGCGGTGGCATGGCTGGAACAAGCAGGCATCACCGATCGCCAAACCACGCCGATGGCATCAACGGCACTCCGTAGTGCCGCTTATACATATGTAGTAGCAGCATTGGCTTCCTTAGGAACACTCATGTACTACATACTTATATTGGTGGGTCGGCGAGACTAAAAACTGCCGAACACAGGGCTCCGTAGCTTAGCTGAATAGAGCGTCAGATTCCGGTTCTGAAGGTCCTGGGTTTGAATCCCAGCGGGGTCACAAAACAACGGTTGATATGCAGAAACGATTGCTATACCTATGGATTCTATTGACCATTTGCATTACCTCTACACAGGCAGAGGTGGTTGTGTTGCGTTCTGGTCAACAGATTAAGGGTGAAATGCTACTCAATAATGACGAAGTTGTTATTTTACAGCAAAAAAACGGACTGCGTTATCAATACCCAAAGACGGAGGTGGTGGCCATAAAAGAAGATGCAGAAGAGGTCACAACAGAAGAAAACACCCATATTACACCCCAAAAGAGTGTAGCTATTCGCGCAACGGTCGCTGGTGGAGCTGCCTATATACCTCATGTTGGTTGGGGTGGAACAATGGAGGCACACTTAATGGTGGGCACGCAAAGACTATTTGGACAACCGTTTTTTCTGGGTGGTAGTATTGGCTATCGCGGCGTATTCAATGGTGATAATACCTACTCATGGATTCCATTGCAATTAGCACTGCAATACCCTATCGCCTATCAGCCTACTATGCGACATCGCCCTCTTTTAGGTGCTTCATTTGGTTATTCATTCGCCACCAACAAACAATGGGGGGGCGGATTGTGCGCAGGAGTAGATTTCGGTTGGTGGTATCAAATCAACACCAATAGCAACCTCTCTATTGCACTCACCGCGCAATGGCAACAAACACAAATAAACATCAACGAAACTATCAATAATATCGAATACACTAATCATATCGGTTGCAATATATTGGGTATCGGTATCAAAGTGGGAATACAATTTTAGAGCATATGATTCACAAGAAGACGCCAACCGTTCATTCGCTCAATCGTCCCCGCCAACGCGCTGCTCGCACTCACCATGTGGGCATGTTGCTCAATGATAGTGAAATGCGCGCATTGAATCGTTATTGCGAAAAATATGGCGTCAAGAATCGCTCACGCTTTGTCCGAGAGATAGTCATGCGAACTGTGCTCAAGCAGTTCGAAAAGGATACTCCTACCCTATTCGACTAACTCACTCTTCTATCAAGACAAAATCTATCTTTTTTCTTTCCACATCTACCCTCTCCACGCGTACGCGCACATTATCTGATAGGGTGTATGTCTTTCCACTGCGTGCTGCAATCAAGCAAAAGTTGTCCTCATCGTATTGCATATAGTCATGCGGTTGAATCGTGCGAATAGGCACAAGTCCTTCGGTGAGCGTATCCGACAGTTGAACAAACAAACCGAAGTCCGTCACACCACTTATCACGCCATCAAACTCTTCCCCTATGCGGCTACTCATCCAGCGCGCTTGCATTTCCTTTATTGAATCGCGTTCTGCCATTTGAGCCACCTGTTCCATATCCGAACAATGTACGCAAGCCTCCTCCAGCAGCTCTTTTTCGTGGCGACACGAAGCTTTCGACTGAAGCAAATAACGCGACAGCAAACGATGAACCATCATATCTGGATAACGACGAATAGGAGAAGTGAAATGGGTGTAATAAGGGAAAGCCAATCCATAATGCCCAATATTCGATGTCGAATATACCGCTTTTGCCATTGTACGAATCGTTAGCATCTCAATGAGCGACTGGCTATTAGTACCCTGACAACTATCCAAGAGGGAGTTAATATGCTTATTCTGTACACTTCGCTTGGAAGAAGTGCGCAAATGAAAGCCAAACTGACGAATAAAGTTACCAAGTTTTTGCAACTTTTCTGGGTCGGGCACATCGTGAACGCGATAAACAAAAGGAGGTGCCGATTCGCGCTTACCGATTTCCGCAGCTACAATGCGATTGGCGAGCAACATAAACTCTTCTATCAAATGATTACTATCCGCCAATTTGTGGAAATGGATGGCTATTGGTTCGCCCGCGTCATCCAAATCAAATCGCACCTCTGGTGTTTCAAAATTGATAGCCCCATGGCGAAAACGATTTGCGCGCAATTGTTTAGCAAGCCCGTCCAATGTATGTAGCGCTGCCGTTAGAGCATCCGTTTGACTGCCGACTGCGGCACTTTTTTCTTCTAATATCTCCTGTGCTTGCTCATAAGTCAATCGATAATCAGAGCGTATAATTGTTCGGCACACTTTGTGCTTAATCACTTTGGCTTGATTGTCCATTTCTACGATTACGGACATACAGAGCTTATCTTCATTGGGTCGCAGA
The DNA here is from genome assembly GCA_045590995.1 of Paludibacteraceae bacterium. GTDB lineage: Bacteria > Bacteroidota > Bacteroidia > Bacteroidales > Paludibacteraceae > Colicola. The sequence goes on from JAZNRY010000055.1 coordinate 24,510, forward strand.
CTACACAATTCGTTACATAGGCGTTCTGGAAGCATTGGTATGACTTTATCAACCAAGTAGATACTGGTTCCGCGTTGATAAGCCTCTTCATCTATTACATTACCTTCTGGCACATAGTGTGTTACATCTGCAATGTGGATACCTATTTGGTAGTTTCCTGTGTCCAACACCTTGAACGACAGGGCATCATCAAAATCTTTAGCATCGGAAGGATCAATGGTAAAAGTAAGTGTATCGCGCATATCGCGACGACGCATGATTTCCTCATTGGAAATGTCGGTTGGCATTTTTTTTACAAACGCCAACACTTTATCGGGAAAATCACATGGTAGCACAAAGGATTCCTTGGAAGGACTTTCATATACCTGCTGTTCTATATTGCGTTGCTCGCGCATGCGGGCTCTATCACGGCGTTCTCGTTTGGCTATTAAATCTTTTGTTCGCATAATCCGTATGTTTTATTGTTTTAACACATGTTTTACAAAAAACATGCAAAGGTACTGCTTTTTTTGAAAAACACAAACAATTGACTCATTTTTTATGCAAAAGATTATGCCTTCCTATCCCGAACACTTTTTCACCAAAAACATTTGCACAATTCAGAAAAATGTAGTAACTTTGCAGGCGAATCTTACATTTGAGGGCAACACTTTTATTACTGCACAATGAAACGAATCACGAAAAATAGGATGAATCGTATATGCAAATGGATCTTTCTTTGTATTTTATGCTTCTTTTGCTATCCTGCAATGGCAGTACTCAATGACACATGGTATACTGTACGATCTACTGAAGGTACAAATTTTTGGATGACTTTTATGCCAAATGCAGGAAGTAAATTAGAAGATCGTTCTTTGTCGCTGCAACTCCATACCACAACCAGATACGATGAAGCAAAGGTCACGGTAACACTCGCTTCAAAAACATATACATTTACGGTGCAAAAAGGAAAAATGCACACATTTACCATACCCGAATCGTACAAAAGTGATGCTTATATCTTGGAAGAGCAACGAACAGATCAAATGCGAGGTGTACATGTTACTTCCAATTACCCCATTTCATTATACGCCTCAAACTACGGTCCTTCCTCTTACGATGCGACGATGGTGCTACCCACCTCCACATTGGGACAAGAGTATGTGATACAAACATTTTCGAAAGACCGAAATGCCACAGAATTTGCTATTGTTGCAATTAATAATAGTACAAAAATTTGGGTAACTCCCACAACAGCAACAACCAAAGGTAATTCAGAAACATCTCCTATTACCAATGTTTCATTAAGTGCAGGCGAGGTATATCTTGTGCGCTCAGCTTCTCCTACTGGCGATTTGTCAGGAACAACAATTTACGCCAATAAAAATGTAGCTGTTTTTTCTGGAAATCAAACTGCTATCGTACCATATAGTCCCGCATACACAGACGACCATGTTTTTGAGCAAGCTATTCCACTACGATTTTGGGGACAACAATTTGCAGTCACTACTGCTGCATTACAAAAATATAACTATGTACGCGTAACAGCAATATATGACAATACAGAGGTTCTTTGCAATGGTACACTTGCAACTGTATTAGCAAAAAATGAAACATATCAAATGCGAGTAGATAACTCTGCATGGATTACTACAAGCAGACCTACAGCTTGTTATATATACCTTAGCTCCGCAGCGGTAAATGATATTGTGGACTTGCCAGACGGTAGTATTGTGCAATATGGTGATCCATCCATGGCATTGATTACACCTATGGAACAAGGATTAAATGATTTGAATTTCACAGCATTCAAGGTGGTTGATCCTGATTCTATCAAGGAAGCTGAGCGTTCGCAAATACCCATGCAACACTATGTCAATGTTGTCACCGCCACTTCGGCTGTATCAAGCGTGTTGTTAGATGGCGTTTCGCAAGCGGCTTTATTTACACCATTGACTGGCAACAGCAACTATTCATTCGCACGAATTCCGATATCAGATCATGTTTCACACTATATTAAGAACGACAAAGCACCTTTTACAGCATATGTATATGGTTTAGGATCTGCGGAATCCTATGCTTATAATGCAGGATTTAACAACCGATACAATGATTACTATACCTTTGTTGGTGGTGGAGGATCCGGAGGTGGTGGATCTGGTAGTGGTGGATCTGGTGGAGGTGGCGGAGCCACGGGAGAATCTGGCGAACGACCTTTGGACAGATTAAATAATATACAAATTTGTATCAGCGAAAAGAGTCTAAAATTTCAAGCAATCCCAATTGCTGATTACCAAACAATCGGATGGGATTTTGGAGATGGGACACCAATCGTTTGGACCAATGAACCAATTGTAGAGCACAAATACGACTCCGTGGGCACATACAAGGCGTGTATGATTATAAACCATGAACTCGTAACAAGACCTGGAGTCAACACGGTTGATACTGTGCACATTATCGTGGATGTAATAGATACCTATCAGAAAACAATCAAAAAGAATGTCTGCTATGGCGCACAAGTCACCTTCGCTGGACAAACGATAAATACCTATGATTTAGAAACAAATAAGACCCATACATATGTGGATTCTGCATACAATATAGCGGGATGTGATTCAATAACAACCCTGTATTTGTATGTCGGACTACCCGACACACTTATTTACGAGAAGACAGTTTGTCCTGTTCAATTACCTTATTCAGATTCGCTATTCATAGATATTCCTGAATTACAAAACCTTACTATTGATAGTACATATGTATATACAACAACATGTAAAAATAGCGACTGCGATTCAACTATTATATACACACTGCATATACTGCCACGATATAATTTTACAATGTCGGATACAATATGCCAAGGTGATATATATATATTACCAGCAAATATAGGACAACAGATTTATTTCAAAGATTCATTACTCAATCATATACCCACCGACTCTGCAGGGAATTTCAATTTCATCCTTACCAACGGATGCGATTCTATTTGGGATTTTTCACTTTATGTAGCGCCCACCTATACCTACTATGATACCCTACTGCGCGTGTGCGACAACGATACTATCTCATGGCAAAATAGGTTGTATAAAGGTCATAAATTCGCAGAAGCAATAAATGAAGTATTATATGAGGAGGTAATCACGCTTGTTGATTCTGTTATTTACGATACGGTTCTGTATCACACCTCCAATATAGGATGCGATAGCATACACATCATGCGCTTATATGTGCAATCTACGGATACCATTTACCAATTCCAAACACTTTGTGCTTCTGACCCCCTGACTTTCAATGGAACAACATACAACTTTAACCATATCACACAAGATACGCTTGTGATTCTCGATATGTCAACGACCAGTTCGTTTGGATGCGATTCGATTGTACAACTACAAGCGATCATACATTCCAACTTTCTATCAACGGAGTACGATACTGTTTTTCAATATCAACCTTATACATGGAAAAAGCATGAGGAAAACGCAGTATATGTAAACGGAACAAAAACAACCACCATATCTACGCAAATAGATGGTAATTTTACGATTATTGACTCGTTGAACACGCAATATGGCTGCGACTCCATACATATACTTCATCTCTTCGTGGCGCCAAGTTTCCAACAAGACATGACTTTGCATATTTGTGACAACGATACCATCTCATGGCAAAATAGGCTGTATGTAGGAACGAACTTTACCAAAACAATACCAAGTTCTCCTTTTGACACAATAATATATCTGGCTACACCTACTTATCATGACTCTATAATGTACCAAACAATGTATGGAAGTGATAGTTTAAATACATTGTCGCTCTTCGTACACAATACCAGTTTTGTAATAGATTCTATTGTTGTGTGTGACAATATGCCTTTTACTTTCGCAGACTCGGTATATGACTTTTCAACATGGCATAAAGACACTACTATTTTATTGACAGGCATTTTCAGTACGCAATGGGGATGTGATTCGGTGGTGGATATGTATGTAACTATTCATCAAACATATTTATTCGCAGAAGACACTTCCATTTGTAGCAATGAACATTTGACATGGAGAGGATACGACAATGTCAATTATTGGCCAAGTGGCACATACTACGATACATTACAAACAATATATGGTTGCGATTCGGTCTTCCAGCTGAATCTCACCACGATGCCTGGATTCTACAATGTTGTCGAAATGGAACTCTGTTCTAATGACACAATCGTATTTCATGGAGAAAAGATATATTATAACCATAAATTAGACAAAGAAAACCAACAACACTTCTACGAGTGTAGATTCGACCGACAAAATGGATGCGATTCCATTTTCCGATTTATTCCACATTGGCTTCCGTCATATCATTTTTATGACACAACCCATATATGCCTATTTGATACCGTAACTTGGCGTGGAAGAGAGTTTACACAATCGGGAGTCTATACCGACTCGCTTATTTCTTCTTTAGGCTGCGATTCTATTTATGAACTTTTGATTCTTACCGATTCAAACTACCTATTCATAGAATATGATACCATATGTTTGGGACAATCGCATTTTTGGAGAGATTCTTTATATACATACAACGGATATAGTGCAGGAGAATACAACCAATACGACCGAATGCGTACCACTTCAGGATGCAGCGATTCGATATACCAACTCAATCTATATATCGCACCTACCTATCATTTCACACATAGTGATACAATAGGCATAAACCATTCATATCTTTGGACTGGACACGAAAACCACATATTATACCACAACAATAATCAGATAACGACCATACCTACCGACCAATTAGGTTGGATATATCTAAATGATTCTTTGCACACCGACCTTGGGTGCGACTCTGTTTGGACACTAAATCTTTTTGTTGCACCCACTTACACCAATATCACCTACGACACCATTTGCTTTGCGGAAACACCATACATATGGAGAGGAAGAGAAATTTTTGATTCTAACCTTTATACTGATTCGCTTCTTTCAATTTATGGTACAGATTCACTCTTTCAATTGGATATTATAGTGCGAGCATTTGTATATACAAAGCAGATGATAGAAATGTGTGAAGGTGATTCCTTCCTTTTGTCCAACAAAGTAGTATATGAAACAGGGGTTTATATAGACACCCTACAAAATCTGGAGAATTGCGATTCTATCGTAGAATATACGATAAAAGTACACGAGCAATACCATTTACTCGAACGAGAAGCGATCTGTGAAAAAGATATTTTTGAGTGGAGAGGACATTCTTTTGCTGATTTTCCAAGCGGAAGATATGAAGTGTCTGATTCATTAATATCAGTGTCGGGATGTGATTCTATTTATACATTACAGTTACTCATATCTCCTGTCTATCATTATTTTGACAGCGTACAAATTTGTGTAGGGGACACATTCCATTTTAGGAATCAAATTCTTACGCAGGCAGGATTATATCACGATACGATTCCTACCACAGTTGGATGCGACTCTATCTACTCTGTACATTTATCCTATTTGTGCGAGTCTCACGATACTATTTGTGGAGGAGAGGCGTTTGATTTCAATGGAAAACTATTAACTGAATCGGGGGTATATTACGACTCCTTACTCACGAAGAATGGCTATGATTCTATTTTTGTAGAACATCTATTTGTGAATTATCCTTATACCACGACCTTATACGATACCATCTGTGAAAGTGAGAGGTATAATTTCAATGGTATGTTGCTCAACGAAACAGCGATATATTATGACACTCTACGAACAACAGGTGGATGTGATAGTATTCAAATACTCAATCTACATGTATTGAAGAACACCCAATCTGTTATCTATGATACACTATGTATTGGCGATTCATACATATATTCAAACCACATTATCACACAAGGGGGTATATACCAAGATACTACAATCAACGAAGATGGTTGCTATCATATAGAATCTCTATATCTTACCGAAATACAACCTACTCAAATAAATGTGCAATATACAGAATTTTGCGCGGATGATCAATATCTAAATTTTGCATACACTTACGAAGGAAGACAACCTCTTGAATACTCCGTTATATTCTCTGAAGAGGCAAAAGAACAAGGCTTTGTAAATATCGACCACAAACCTATCGAACAAGACCAACTTATATCTATACCCTATGCCCACAAGCAAGATAAGGCAACATACCCACGACCAGGAGAGTACATGGCTAAGGTAATTATTCATAATGGAATCTGCTCCGATTCGCTTATTATGCAAAGCGTATTTTTTAAAGTAAGATACCCTTCGTGGATTATAGAACAACATTGGAATGATGTTATATCTATTCTCGTAGATTCGCTCAATGGCGGATATACCTTCTCCGAATATCAGTGGTACTATAACGGACAACCACTATTTGGAGAAAATAAGCCCTATTTATATATTTATCCCTCATTAGACATGCAAGGTGAATATGCTGTCGAATTAACCCGCACTGGAGATGGACAAAAAATCATTACTTGCCCTATACAGCCTCATCTTGTAGAAGACCATTCTGTTGCCTACGAAGCCACTATTGCTATTACGCCTACTTATATTACTAAAACAAATCCTACCTGTACTTTATATTCCGATCAAGATGCTACTTGGTATATATATACCAGTACAGGAGTCTCATTATTACAAGGAAAGGTGGAAGAACAAATACCCATACAAATCACACTTCCATCAATAGATGCATCCTATTTCGCAATAGTGAAAACCAATAAAGGGTACATGAAATTCATCAAACTATTAGTCCATTAAATAACAATGATGCAACACAAATACACATATGTGGCAATAATGCTTTGTCTGTTCTCCTATACTTGTGTACTGGCAAGTAACAATCTTCCAAAGCATTATTTGGTAACCTCTTTTGCAGGAGGATATTCTAAATATTTCAATGATTATACACATATAAATAATTTCAGCTCTGCGAATTGGGATTTGTTCATAGGTTATGAATACGAATCTTTGCGTCTTATTACACAAACAGGAGTTGGAGTACGAACTCGCATGACAAATATAGGTTTAGAAGATTACCAAACATCCATCCACACCTATGACACACAGGGAAAAATGTTTGAATACACCTATCAATTTACCAATCGCCAAGACAAGTCTTCTGAATGGGCATTAACTGTTCCTGTGCTCATCGGAGCTAAATTTCCATATGTGTATCTTCTCGCGGGGGTAATGAATAATATACACCTACACGAGAATTACTCTAAGACTGCTTATCTTACATGCAAAGGACATTACGATAGGTATATTCAAGATTATACACAGATGGATAATCATGCCTTTTATACCAATGAGCCAATAGTAAGAGAAGGAGAAAATAGCAATCTATATCTTCGTTACCAATTATACCCCTATGTAGAATTTGGTGTAGATGTGTTAGACATTATTGATAAATATCGCTATTATTTTAAGTCCAGTGGATTACAAATACGCATTGCTGCATATGCATATGTAGCTACAATGAACACATATGTCAAGCCCACACAGAAGCTTCCTTACTTAATAGATGAACAATCCCCTTTTAACATTTCCAAGATACATATTCCTGAGATATGTAATTCGCAATATGTTGCACAGACATCCTGCCGCGACTGGACTATCGGAATAAGGATTTCGCTTTTATTCGATGTGTCTGCGGATGCAAAAGTTTGTCTATCTTGTGAACTGGGGGATAAATAAAGTATAAGCAACAATCAATTAAAGATAAGTAGATATGAAAAAAGTATTATTATGGATAGGTATTCTATTTTTACCACTATTACTTAAAGCCGAAAAAACACATTTAACCATTACCGCAAAGGATGGAACACAAATTGCTTTTGCACTTCAAGACAAGCCACAAGTAACTTTTGTGGAAGATGAATTATATGTTCATTCCCTGAATATGGATGTGTCATATTCACTGGATAATATTGCATTTTTTAAATACGAAAGTCGTGATATTTCATCGAATAGTATTAATCTACAAGAGAACGGAATAACCTATTTATTAAAAAACGATTATATCTTATTCCCAGCACTATCAAAAGGTACAGAAGTCGCATTATACACCATCATGGGTACTATGGTTTTTTCAACAAAAACGGTTCAAGATGGTGAGTATATTATTCCTATTTCTTTTCTTGTGCCAACCGTTTATGTGCTGAAAGTGAATGATTTAACCTGTAAAATGCTTAAGCGATGAAAACAAAATTATATTTAATCATATTTTTTATATTTGCTATACGAGTTGCTAATTTGTATGCTGAGAATGTATTTTATGTGTATCAAAACGATGGAAAAATAAATGCGTTCTTTACATACGAAGTGGATAGTATCGTGTCTTCACAACTTGATTTAGATAGTGTATGGCATACAACATATCAGGTACAAGAAATTTGGACTTCTGACAGCGTTTATAGAATACCATTGGACAATATTGATAGTGTCAGTTTTATTACACCTGAAACCGTCTATAAAGAAGGTGTAATCAACCTTTCTGACAATTTAATGGATTATCTTATACGATGCGATTCTATGACACTATATTTCCGAGATGATACTCCAGATAAGTTATTACCAATTATTGGTGATAAAATTGTAACTGTCGAAATGAATGATATTCTTCCGTCTGGTTTTGCAGGAGAAGTTATAAGGGTTACATTCGAAAATAATGAACATGCGGTAGAGTGTACAGAAACTGCTTTGACCAACATCTTTGATACATACTACTGTTTGGGTGCTACCTACGCATATGCAGAATCAGAAAATAAAGTGCGGCAGAAAAAATTAGAATCATTCGTACATGATTCAGGCATACACCCCATACCTTTGCCTGCATGGGAATTTTCTATGTCCTCAATGGGTATAGAGGTTGTGGACAAAAAACATATTGCAGTAGATGTCGATAGACCTATTGATAAGGAACTGAAATTATCTATAACTCCTGAACTTTATTTGAAAACTTTCCTTATAATAGAAAATGGGCAATATTACTTTTATTACAATATTAATGGTGAATTTTTAATAGAGGAGCAATTTGGATTTAAAGGACAAATTTCGGGAAGTTTTAAACCACTCAGAGTAAAAACGGTAATACCAATACCTAATTGTCCCTTAATCAACTTGTACATAGAACCAGGTGTTTATCTTGATGCAGAACTATCAGCCGCCATTTATGCAGGCGCTTCACAAACAATAAAAATTTTTATTTCTGATGAACTTACTACAGAAAAAGAGCGTGTGCTAAAACCAGGACGCAAGTTTTCCCCCATAAATAATGGTATAGAAATACAAGGTGCTATTGAAGGAAGTTTAGAACTTGGTGGATTTCTCACTTTTGGACTACAATTCAAAGACAAAAATTTGTTAGACCTCGCTTTAACAAGTAAAATTGGTGGCAGATTGAACACTTCTGGAACAGCAATATTGTATGAAGAAGACATTCCAAATTTACTGAATTCCACAGATGTTTATGATCACCTTTTGGAAACAAAGTGTTCGTTTGATCTCGTTGGAACTGTTGAATTAGAGGCGTGTGTTCTAAAAAGTCTTCTTGGAGATTCGGCGGTGTTGAATTGCAGTTGGGAACAATCTGAGAATATGCACTCTTGGGATTTGGTACCTGTATTTAATAATGTTTCTTTTGAGAATACGGGACAATCTTCCGATGCTACAAGCCAACTATCAGGTGATTGTTTATGTCCTATTAAATATGGTTATTCTGTAAGAAATGAAGCCAATGAAGAAATTGATTATTATTATGCTAAAGGAGAAACTTTCAAAAAAGGGTATAAGGATTTTAAACAATCGTTTAAACCATACAAGGTTGAAAATAAATACACGCTCTACCCTATTGTAAATTGGTTAGGGCTTAATTTATTAGCCTCTCCATCTGCCATATTAAAAGACAAGGAATGGGTTACAATCAAGGATTTTGTGGTAACAGACACCATCTATAGCGAAAAACAAGAATTAGAATATGATGGGAACAACTACTTCTACAAACACTTATGCGATGTAACTGTAGAATTACAAGACACAACTGGGGTCGTAGATTGGGGATATGTATACATTGATCCTAAAAGCGATTCAACATTTATTTCACTTGCAACATTTGGTACAAGATATACAGATAGTCGATACGCATATTATAGAAATAATGCAGAAGATTCGGTTTGTTTAGCAGGTTATGCTACATTTGCAAATGGCGAGCAATATATCGGTGAGCATACTGTTTATCATGTAACATATGAACATTATTGTTCGAATAACGAGCATTACCACGGCGTAGATTTGGGGCTTTCAAGTAATATCTTATGGGCATGTTGTAACCTTGGTGCTTCCAAACCTGAAGAATATGGTAACTACTACGCTTATGCGGAAACAACCACTAAAAATGTGTATAGTGAAGTCAATTATTGGTATTTCTATTATGACTACCAATTTGGCGGACAATATAGTTATTATGAACTGATTGGATCAGGAACAATCAAAGGTTGCGATATTAGCGGTACAGCATTCGATGTTGTAACACATGAATGGAACGAAGGATGGCGTACTCCAAATGAAAAAGAAATCCAAGAATTGGTAGATAGTTGTACATGGACTTGGACAACTAAAAATGGCATAATTGGCTATAAAGTAACAGGTCCAAATAACAATAGCATATTCCTGCCTGCTTCTGGCGGTAAAGTCGAATCCACGAACTATTCAGGAGAACCTGACAAACTCACATGGTATCGCTCTTCCGTTTGGAGTGGTGTACAGATGGGAATAAAAGGATATGGTTATACCTATGGCATTCGATTTAAGAAAGATATGGTTTCTTTCTCAGATATGTGTGCCAAAGCTTATGGCTATGTTATTCGTCCTGTGAGAAATAAAGAAACAGAAGAATAAGTCTGCAGAGGCTTATCGTAGGTGATAAGACGACCTCTCTCTTTCCCAACAAGGAATTGAGAGAGGTTTTAGTATTGGGAATTTAACCCCAATCGGTCATTTTAATTCGTCAAATAGCCGTTAGAAGAAATTTTGGTTTATAGGTAAAATGCAGGCTGCAATATGCTCTGAATGCCGATGTACACTGGATTTGCAAGGCATTCAAATGTTTCAGACCAAAATCAACGCTCAAAATGACCTATACGCCGATTTTTCTCTATTTTTGTAGGCAAAAAGTGCCGTATTTTTGTTTCAAAAACATCTTGAAATTGACAATAATTGACGATTTCATTGACGCTAATTGTCTTAAAAACATAATCCCAATTAGGAATTAAGAAGTTATCATTTTTTGAAAAATTACTCATTATGCTTGCGAGTTTGCATTTTTTGTAGTACCTTTGCAAGAAAATTTGATTATGACCGAAGCTACTACACATTATGTTTATCAAGAGCCAGCCATTGAGTTTGTAACAGTGGCGGTGCAGTTATGCTTATACTTGGAGCAAGTAGCAGAGCAAGAGAAAGCCGATTTTATTGAGAAAATGCTATGCCTTTTACCACTGCTCTACCTCAAAGCGCGTTTGGTACCCAAAGCCTCCGAAGAAATGGACGGCTACTTAGAGCGTTTTGTGACAGAACAAGAATACGAGGACTTGCGCGCATTGCTTGCTCACAAATTAGGTTCAGATGATGCTTACTTGGAAGTATTTGTTGAGGATATGCGCTATTCCGATGAACCAATCACAGCGTTTATATCGGAAAATATTACCGATATATATCAAGAACTCAAAGACTTAGCGTGCAATTACCAAACCCGCGAAGAGTCTGTGATGAATGATGCGCTTGTGAATTGTATTGAAGCTTTTTATCAGCATTGGGGACAAAAACTATTGAATGTTCTTCGCCCCTTGCATGCTTTATCTCTTGTATGTGATGAATAACCTTCTGCCCAATACTTTTAGCCACCATATTACCAAAACGGCAATACAAGAACTCCCACTCACGCACTTTGAGGGGGAGGTGATTGTAGTGGATAAGCCCGAGATGGTTGCTGATGCGGCGGCATACTTGCGTCAGCAAACGATCTTGGGAGTAGATACAGAAGCGCGTCCCTCTTTCCAACGAGGCATTCATTATCCTACGGCATTGGTGCAAATATCCACCGAAGAACGCTGTTATCTTTTTCGGTTAACACATGTTGGATTTCCCGTTGAAATCGCTGAAATATTCGCCAATCCTGCTATTTGCAAGGTAGGATTAGCATTTAAAGACGACCTCACCGGACTAAGAAGACGACGCGACTTCAAGCCCGCCAACTGCATTGATTTGCAATCCATCGTATGCAAATACGGTATCATGGAATTGGGATTACAAAAGATTTTTGCCATTATTTTTGGTAAGAAGATTAGTAAAGCCCAACAGCTCACCAATTGGGAAAATTCGCACCTCACAACCGAACAAGCACGCTATGCTTCTACAGACGCATGGGCTACATTATGCATTTATCTCGCATTAAAGGCCACTAAGCCACTATCGAAGAAAGAAGTCGATGCACTCAAGCAAGCAGAAAAAGAAGCACAAATCCTACGCCAACAAGCGGCAATAGCAAAAAAGCAAGAAGAAAAATCATGATTACTGTCCATCTAAAACCGCATAAAGAAGAGTCATTGTTGCGTTTCCACCCTTGGGTATTCTCGGGTGCCATACGCAGTATTCACTTGGATAAGGATTATCCCTATAATCAGCCACAAGAAGGAGAAGTGGTACAAGTAGTCGATTCCAACGGCACAATCTTGGGCGTTGGTCACTATCAGATTGGGTCCATAGCAGTGCGCATGTTGGCATTTGGTGTGGAGACACTACCTCCGACATTTTGGCAAGAGCGCATAGCTGCTGCTTATCAATTGCGACAACATTTATCTTTGATTCGCCCAAACAATAACACCTATCGCCTTATTCATGGCGAGGGAGATGGTCTTCCGGGGTTGATTGTGGATGTTTATGCAGACACAGCCGTAGTGCAAGCGCACTCAGTGGGTATGCATTGCAGTCGGGAAACCATTGCACAAGCCATTGTCGAAAATGTGCCACAAGTGACTAAAGTGTATTATAAATCCGATGATACATTACCACACAAGGCACCTATCAACGGGGAGCGCGTGGGCTACTTAATTGGCGAAGAAAACGCCGATTTCAACGGAGATTTCTGGGCAAAAGAAAACGGATTGGAGTTTCGTATTGATTGGTTGCGCGGACAGAAAACGGGTTTCTTTATTGACCAACGCTACAATCGTGCGCTGCTCGAACACTACGCTCAAGGACGCGATGTCCTCAATATGTTCTGCTATACGGGCGGATTCTCGGTTTATGCGCTACGCGGCGGAGCCAATAAAGTGCATTCGGTGGATGTAAGCCAAAAAGCCATAGACTTAGTGAAAAGCAATGTAGAGAAAAATTTCGGCAAAACGCCGCAACACGAAGCATTCGCACAAGAAGCATTTGCATATATGGCGAATATGCAAGATAAATACGACCTCATTGTATTGGATCCTCCTGCTTTTGCCAAGCACCGCGATGCCATTAAGAATGCACTACGAGGCTATCAACGGCTCAATGCGCGAGGCATACAGTGCATTCGCCCTGGTGGAATACTATTTACTTTCTCTTGTTCGCAAGCTATTGATAAAGAAATGTTTCGTTTAGCAGTCTTTTCAGCAGCAGCACAGGTGGGAAGGCGTGTGAGAATCTTGCACCAACTCCATCAGCCCTCCGACCATCCTATCAATATTTATCACCCCGAAGGCGAGTATCTCAAAGGATTGGTATTGCAAGTAGAGTAACCAAGTTATGCTTAACGCATTGTAATTTAACATTTTGCACAACATATTAACACAAAACCATCCATGAAAGTCATTCATTTATCAGAGCAACCATCGCTGCTCAATCAGTATCTCAAAGAATTGCGCAATATACATGTGCAAAAAGACAGCATGCGTTTTCGCAAAAATATTGAACGCATCGGCGAAATCATGGCTGTAGAAATCAGCAAGGAACTAACTTACGCCACAGAGCAAATCCAAACGCCGCTTGCCATTGCTGAAATGCAAGTGCCACAAGACCAAGTGGTGTTGGGTACTGTATTGCGTGCAGGATTACCTATGCATCAAGGTTTTCTCAACATGTTTGACCATGCTGAAAATGCGTTCATCAGCGCCTATCGCCGCGAAACGATAGGCAGAAGAGGTGAAACCAATTTAGAGATTGTTTCGGAATATCTGGCAGCTCCAAGCATAGATGGTAAGACACTCATATTGGCAGATCCTATGCTGGCAACGGGATTGTCTATGGAAGTGGCATACAAGGCATTATTGAGCCACGGAACACCTAAACATGTGCATATCGCGTGCATATTCGCGACTCCTCAATCCATTCAGCATTTACAAGAAAACATGCCAGAGCATGCTACGCTTTGGTGTGCTGTCATTGACCCTGAATTAAACGCGCAGAAATACATCGTTCCTGGTTTGGGCGATGCAGGCGACCTGTGTTTTGGCACGAAACTCTAACGGGTACTCTGCACGCTCATGGCAATACTTCGAGGATTTTGGAAAACACTTCTGGTGGCGGCTATTATTCTGTATGCCAGTTTGCTGCGTGTCCCCCATTTCACCCTGCCTCCTGTAGATTATGGCGACAAATGGGTACACTTGTTGGCATATGCTCTGTTGAGTTTCACCGCCTATTGGGAGAGCAAGCAAAGCGGATTATGCGGCTGGCGCATCATACTGATTGCCATAGGCATACCTATTATCTATGGCGGTATAATAGAAGTGCTACAAGCATATTGGTTTTATCCTCGAACAGGTAGTTGGTTGGATTGGATAGCAGACTGTGCGGGTGTATTGGTAGGCGGTGGTATATTGCTTGCCTACCACACTATAAGAAAAAACAAAGCATGACACAGGAGTGGCTAAATAGAATAGCGTTGGTATGGGCTTTGCGTTACCGCCAGAAGCATGCTCGGCAGTTGCTGGACATGTATGGCTCTGCCACTGAGGTTCTTATTCATCATCCCGACATCATCGGCAAAGAAGCATTCCTGCGTGCCGAACAAGAGGCTACATTCATTGAGCAACACGGTATTCAGATTTTTTTCTACAAGGATGCGAACTACCCCTATCGTTTGATGCAGTGTGTCGATGCTCCCATTGTGCTCTATAGCAAGGGTAATACCAATATCAACCCCAAGCATGCCGTCAGTATTGTGGGAACAAGAGCACCATCCGAACGCGGCAAAGAGTGGTGCAGGAATTTTGTACTATCATTAGCAGAGCAATTATCGGATGTGACCATCATTAGCGGTCTTGCCTATGGAATTGATGTTGTAGCACATAAGGCGGCATTAGAGGCAGGTATCCCGACCCTCATTATTCCAGCTCATGGATTGGACCGTATCTATCCTACCATACACCGCAGTGTGGCGGTTTCGGCATTAGCACAGGGTGGAA
Organism: Paludibacteraceae bacterium; assembly: GCA_045590995.1. Taxonomy (GTDB): domain Bacteria; phylum Bacteroidota; class Bacteroidia; order Bacteroidales; family Paludibacteraceae; genus Colicola. Next base: position 39,952 of record JAZNRY010000055.1, read on the forward strand.
TCGTGACGGAATACATGCACGGTGTAGAACCCGAACGCCATCATTTTGTGGCACGCAATCGCATTGTAGCGGGCATGGCAGATGCTGTGGTGGTAGTGGAGTCGAAAGCCAGAGGCGGGTCGCTCATCACGGCACAAATGGCACAAGACTATAATCGCGATGTGTTTGCGCTGCCGGGCAGATATAACGACATCGCTTCCGAAGGCTGCAATCGTCTCATTCAATCCCAATGTGCACAACTCATCACCCGCGCCGAAGACCTCATAGCCGCTATGCGCTGGGAAACGACAGCCAAACAACCTACTCAAACCAGCATGGCGGAATTGCTCTACGATTTGACTGCCTCTCAGAAAATCCTCTTAGACAAACTATGCGAAGCGGAGGATGGTTGGCATGTAAATCAACTGGTAATGGAAACACAACTACCCTATAATGAGGTGGCTGCCGAACTCATGATGATGGAGTTGAATGGTGTTGTAAAAGGATTACCAGGAGGCATGTGGCGAGTAGCAAAAAAGTGAAAAACACGAAAAAACACACTAAAACTTGCATAATTGCAAAGTTTTTAGTACCTTTGCAGCGTATTCTTGCGAAATTTTAAAAATAACTAATATATGGAAACTCTTTTGAAGAATTTAGGTGCAATCCTCGTCTTATTGGGCGTAGTTTGCTTGGCAGTGTACTTTTTCGGTGTACAAAAGAACGGATTGCTGGTTGCAGGTTTGGCTCTTGAAGTAGTAGGCGTGTTCGCACATGTCTTTTTGAACAAGCGCTTATCATAAACTTGTGGTTATTCGTCTTCGTGACATCCAGTGTTATGCCTATCATGGTGTACTGGAAGAAGAAAAGCAGCAAGGCAACACCTTTCGCGTGAATGTTGCCATTACCATTGACTCGCCCAAGGGCGTGGAGTCGGATTGTATCCAAGATACATTGGATTATCGTGGTGTATGCGATATTGTGCGTGCAGAGATATCCGTATCATCTGAGTTAATAGAGCATGTAGCATGGCGCATCAAGCAAGCCTTGAGCAATGCTTTTCCAGCAGCGCAAGACATATGTGTAACCGTAGCCAAGAAGTCACCTGCAATGAGTTTGCCCATGGAATGGGTAGAAGTAGAATTGTGATCATATTACCACTATGGCAGAACACACAGATGAAGTAAAACAGCATTTGACAGGCATGTACCAAGATTGGTTCTTGGACTATGCTTCGTATGTCATTTTGGAGCGTGCAGTCCCCTCTATTGAGGATGGTCTGAAGCCCGTTCAACGCCGCATCTTACATGCCATGAAGGGAGTAGATGATGGCAAGTATAACAAAGTGGCTAACATCGTTGGTCAAACCATGCAATACCACCCCCACGGCGATGCCAGCATTGGTGATGCATTGGTGCAATTGGGACAAAAGAACTTGCTCATTGATTGCCAAGGTAACTGGGGAAATATTCTGACGGGCGATGGTGCGGCAGCTCCTCGTTATATCGAGGCACGGTTGAGCAAATTTGCATTAGACACCGTATTCAATCCTAAGACCACGCAATGGATGATGTCCTACGATGGGCGAAAGAAAGAGCCTATCCATTTGCCCATTAAGTTCCCATTGCTTTTGGCACAAGGTGTAGAGGGTATTGCAGTGGGTCTTAACTCCAAGATCTTGCCACATAATTTCTGCGAGATTTGCGATGCAGCGCTCAGTTACTTGCGCGGCGAGGCGTTTGTACTGTATCCAGACTTCCCAACGGGTGGTGAGATTGATGTGAGTCGCTATAATGATGGCGAAAGAGGTGGTGCAGTTCGCATACGCGCCAAGATACAAAAATCGGACGATAACCGCACGCTCATCATCACCGAGATTCCATTTGGCACTACCACGACGAAGATCATCGAAACAATTACGCGCGCGGTGCAAAAAGGCAAGATTAAGGTGCGCAAGGTGGATGACTTCACGGCTGAAGATGCACGCATTGAGGTGCAATTGGCGCCTGGAAGTTCATCGGACAAAACCATTGATGCACTCTATGCTTTTACCGATTGCGAAATCAACATTTCCCCCAACTGCTGCGTGATACAAGATAAGAAACCTATCTTCACCACCATCAGCGAGCTGTTGCGCCTATCGGTAGAGCATACCAAGTCGCTACTCAAATGGGAATTAGAAATCGCTAAGGCGGAATTAGAGGAGCAGTATTTCTTCACATCGTTGGAGAAAATCTTTATCGAGAACCGCATATATAAAGAAGAGGGCTACGAGAATGCGCCTGATAAAGACAAACTGATTGCTTTTGTGGACCAAGCCCTTGAACCATGGAAAAAGCAATTGATTCGTGATGTGCGCCGCGAAGATATCGAACGACTTTTTGAGATTCGTATGATTCGTATCACTCGCTTCGACTCTAAGAAAGCAGACGAACTAATGCGCGACTTGGACAAGAAGATAAAAGCGACTATCAAAAACCTCAAAAACCTCAATGATTATACCATTGCATGGTTTGATATGCTCAAAAACAAGTATGGTCATTTGTACCCACGCCATACGGAAGTTCGCAATTTTGCCAACATCAACATCAAGACGGTCGTAGAAGCCAACGAAAAACTATATATCAACCGCGCAGAAGGATTCATTGGTACGGCATTGAAGAAAGATGAATTCCTATGCAATTGTTCGGATATTGATGATGTGATTATCTTCCACAAGGATGGTAAATACAAGATTGTCAAAGTGGCAGACAAGGTGTTTGTAGGTACGGATATTATCCATATTGATATCTATCGCAAGAACGATCATCGCACCATTTATAATGCTATTTATCGCGATGGAAAAGGTGGTATCTACTATATGAAACGCTTTGCGGTGACAGGTGTTGCTCGTGACAAGGAATACGATTTGACACAAGGCACCAAGGGTTCGCGTGTGATGTATTTCACAGCCAATCCGAATGGCGAGGCAGAGGTTATTCGTGTGACACTCAAACCCGCATTACACCTCAAGAAATTAGAAGTCATCAAGGACCTCAGCGAACTGGCTATTAAGAGTCGTACAGCACGGGGTAATGTGCTAACGAAGTACGATGTAAAATCCATTACGCTCAAACAGAAGGGTCACTCCACCTTGGGCGGTCGTCAGGTATGGTTTGACCCAGATGTATTGCGCTTGAACTACGATGGACAGGGTATGTATTTAGGCGAGTTTGCGGAAGAAGACCGCATATTGGTCATCACCAATAATGGTGGTTATTATCTGACCAACTTTGATTTGACAGCCCACTTCGACCAAAACATCTGGCGCATTGAGAAGTTCAATAGCGAAAAGATTTGGTCGCTTGCTATGTGGAACGCCGATTTGGGTTATTACTACGGCAAGCGCTTCCTCTTGGACGCGCAGGCGAAACTGCAAAGCATGTTGGGCGAGAATAGCGACAGCAAGATGACTATCCTTACCGACCGCGAAGAAGCCATGTTCCGTATCACTTTTGTGGACGAAACCAAACCTGCAATCGAGGTGCAGATGTCCGAGTTTATTGAGGCAAAATCGCCTAAAGCGAAGGGAAAACGCTTCTCTACATTGGATATTGCTAAGATAGAAGACATCACGCCTGAACCAGAGCCAGAACCAGAACCAGAGATAGAACCAAACGAAGGTGACGAGCTGACCGAACCAGTAGGTGATGAAGCGCAAACAACGACCGAAACGAATGTAGTAGATGTGCCATTCACCATTACCAACGAGGTCCCTGAAGACAGCAAACCCGTGGACGAACAACTGAGTTTATTCTAACAACAACAAATACTCGCCCTGTCCATACCGAACTGGGCGAGTATTTATTTTATTGTTTAATTATTTTCTTGTAAAATTCTGCTCTATCTTTCGTTACATTTTTATCACTACCTGTTGCACCTATTGATCATCGACATGGATATACAGTGTATATTCAGTATGCCACTTGTTGTTTGATATAGGTGTTTTTGTCTTCTGCGTATAGCGTTGATACGCAGAGAATAGTTGTTAAAGCTAAAAATAATTTAAGTGGATTCATAATAATGGTTCATTAATAGTTCGTTGGAACAAGCACATACTCATCTTGCATATCAGGGTCTCCAATTGTTTCATATAGATAAGCAACATGCACACTGTCATTTTCAAATTTGTTACGAATATTTATTGAAATGTAAAATCCATTCTTTAGATTTTTGTAATCATCATTTTTTGATAATTTATAGTATTGAATATCCGACGCAAATACAGGATGCGGACTCATAACTATGCGAAACCATTCTTTATTTTCACGAGCAGGATAAGATTCTATTTTCCAATAACCATGAAAATTCCATTCTGTAATAGAAGATAATTTGTTGGCTTCTCCATACACGATATACGGTAATGTAGAATATTTTGTTGTTGAGAACTCTTCACTCCCTCTTGTTGTCGGAATATTTTTGACTTCACAAGTACCATCTTTATTCAAACGAATACTCGCGCTATCTTCGATTGATTGCCATAGACCATACAATTCATTTTCGGATGGTCTATAATGATCATATTTGTATGGATCATTCACTATATAATATCGAATGCATGATTGCAAACAAATTGAAATATAAATCAGCATATATATGTGTTTCTTCATATTGCTTCTATTTTGAGGGGTTTTTAATCGTTGTTGTCCATGTAATAGTCTGTTCCGTAGATCTCATGATTTGCGTGCCAAATAATCCATTAGGAAATATAACATTCAATAATTTCCCTGTGGATTGATTCCATTCTTGATAATCTTCTCCGCAATCTGCACCGCGTTAAGCGCAGCACCTTTGCGGATTTGGTCGCCTACACACCAAAAAGTAATGCCATTCGCGTTCGCTAAGTCCTTGCGAATACGACCTACATACACATCATCCGTGCCACTCAAATACAAAGGCATAGGGTAAGGGAGGGTATCGGATATTGGGTATTGGGTATTGGATATGGGTTTGCCGAGATTAGCAGGATTGTCTATCACTTGTACGCCTTCGGCGTGAGAAAGAGCCTCGCGCACTTGCTCTGGAGTGAGTGGCTCGGCAGTCTCTACCCATACCGCCTCTGAGTGCGCACGCAAAGAAGGCACACGCACACAGGTAGCCGAAACAGCAATGTCAGAGTGCATGATCTTGCGCGTTTCGTGGTACATCTTTAACTCTTCTTTGGTGTAGTCATCATCACCAAAGACATCAATCTGAGGAATGAGGTTATACGCGAGTTGGTAAGGGAATTTTTGGTGCTTTACTTTTTCACCGTTGACTGCTTGGCGGTATTGCTCTTCGAGTTCAGCCATCGCGCTTGCGCCAGCACCCGAAGCCGACTGATAAGAAGAAACATGCACACGCTTGATATGCGAGAGTTCCTCGATCGCCTTCAAGCAGACTGCCATAATAATAGTGGTACAGTTGGGATTGGCGATGATGCGCTTGCCACCCTCTTGGAGAGCTTGCGCGATGTCATCCGCATTGAGTTCGGGAACCACCAAAGGTACATGCTCGTCCATGCGGAAAGCAGAAGAGTTGTCAATCATGATTGCTCCATAGCGAGTGATGTCCTCTGCGTATTCCTTAGACACGGAGCCACCTGCAGAAACAAAAGCTATATCTACGCCCTTGAATAAGTCGCCATGACGAAGTTCTTCTACGGTGTATTCCTTGCCGCAGAAAGTATATGCTGTGCCTGCACTGCGTGCAGAACCGAAAAGTCGAAGAGAAGTGATAGGGAATTGGCGCTGAGCCAAAATGTGCAGGAGTTCTTGTCCTACGGCGCCTGATGCGCCTACGATAGCTATATTCATTGTTTATGGTTGAAAGTTTATAGTTGAAAGTTTAAAGGTAGGGGACAAAATAAGGCTGTCCGACACTCAGTCAAACAGCCTTAAGAATAAGAATTAAAGCAAAGAAATAGTCAATTCTTCTGCCTCTTCGAAAGCAACTTTACCTTCGCGAGCCAACCAGCCCAAAGCGAGGTTCAAGTCGTCGTTTTTCAATTTTGTAGCTTTCTTCAAAGCTTTGAGTGTGAGAGCACCACCTTGTAATGCATTCCAGATCAAACCTGCGTTCTCACCAATTTTAGTTGTAATCATAATACCTTAAAAAATAAAACAGTTAATATATAGTGCGGGCTATGCCCGTTTTTTCGGTTATTGGTTATTGGATATTGGTTTTTTGAAGAGCAAACATGCATTGTGTCCGCCAAACCCGAAGTTATTGCTCATCGCATAGCGAATATCGCGCGATTGGGCTTGGTTGAATGTGAAATTTAGGTTGTAGTCAATGTTTGGATCCTCATCTCCTTGCTCATGATTGATGGTTGGCGTAACGATACCGTGCTGCATAGAGAGAATCGAAATAATTGCCTCTACCGCCCCCGTTCCACCCAACACATGTCCCGTCATGGACTTGGAAGATGTGATATTCATATGGTATGCATGTTCTCCAAACAAAGCTTTAATGGCTTTTACCTCAGCCACATCGCCAACAGGCGTAGAAGTACCATGTGTGTTGATGTAATCGACTTGCTCAGGAGATATACCCGCTTCGTTGATTGCCAATTGCATTGCGTTTACAGCACCATTGCCCTCTGGGTCGGAAGCGGTGAGGTGGTAGGCATCAGCAGTGAGTCCTACACCTACAAGCTCAGCATATATGTGTGCTCCACGCGCTTTGGCATGCTCGTACTCCTCTAAGACAAGCGTTCCAGCACCCTCTCCAAGCACAAATCCATCGCGCGAAGCAGAGAATGGACGAGAAGCAGTCTGCGGTACATCGTTGCGAGTAGAGAGGGCATGCAGTGCATTAAACCCACCTATGCCCGAACACTCAACAGCCGCTTCGCTACCGCCAGAGAGCATCACATCAGCCAACCCCATACGGATTTGGTAGTATGCATTGGCTATCGCATGCGAAGAAGATGCACAAGCCGAAGTAGTAGCATAGTTAACCCCCTTGAATCCATAGCGAATGGCCAACATACCCGCAGCCATACTGGTGATTGCCATGGGAATATAGAATGGACTATAACGAGGCGTACCATCGCCTGCGCCAAAAGCGCCGATATTAATATCCAGTGTATTGATACCACCCATACCGCTACCATAAATGACACCACAACGGTAGGCGTTTTCTTGCGTCATGTCTATGCGTGCATCGCGCATGGCTTCTTCGGCAGAATACACGGCAAAATGAATATAGCGATCATACCTGCGTGCTTCCTTGCGATCAAAGATAGACTCTACATCCAATCCTTTCACTTCGCAAGCGAACTGCGTCTTGAACTTGGAGGCATCAAACCGAGTAATAAGTCCAGCACCACTTTGTCCCTTCACCAGATTATCCCAATTGGTAGGCACATCCTGACCAAGAGCGGTCACCATTCCTATACCCGTAACTACTACCCGTTTCATCATCTTATTTACAACACAACAGCGAGTCTATGGTTTTCCATAAACTCGCTAAGGTTAAAATCAAAGTAGCGTATTATTGAAGTTTCTCAATGTAGCTAATAACATCTTGTACTGTGTTGATCTTTTGAGTATCCTCATCTGGAATTTGTACACCAAATTCTTTCTCAAATTCCATAATCAACTCTACAGTGTCAAGAGAGTCTGCGTTGAGGTCAGCGGTGAAGCTTGCCTCTGGAGTTACTTGTGATTCTTCTACGCCCAATTTATCAACGATAATTGCTTTTACTTTTGATTCAATTGCTGACATAATTACAATGTTTTTAATTTGTTAATTATATTATTTTTATTATTTCCCTTTTAATAATTGCGAAATCGGGTGCAAAGTAACGACTTTTTTTTGGAATATGCAAATTTTTTGGACAAAATGTGCATTTATTCCCCCATTTCGAGCAAAATTTTGCCCATTCTGGCACCAGATTTGCCCATTTGCGCCAATAAAACAGGATTTCCATCCAAATTCTCGACATATCGATTGGTGACTATTTTATGCGTATGAGCACCCACAATCACATCGATATTTCGAGTCGCTTTTGCCAGTACAGCATCCGACACTTGTGCTGGGTTGGCGCTATCTGTTCCCAGATGGCTAAGGCATATCACCACATCGCACTTGTGCTTCTCTTTGAGTTCATTGGCAGCCTTCTGCGCAGCAGCTATTGGCTCCAAATAGCGTACAGGAGCGAAGTTCTTCTCTGCAATCAGTCCTTGTGGGTTGATGCCCACACCTAATATACCTATGCGCACGCACGCACGCGTGAGTACCACATATGGTCGCACAATGTTTTCCAGCGGCGTGCCTGTCACATCGTAATTAGCTGAAACCACTGCAAACATGGCGTCTTTTAGCATTTGTGCCAGTGTATCAACGCCATAATCAAACTCATGATTACCCAGCGTAATGGCATCGTAGCCCATTTTATTGAGCGCATCTACCTCCATACGCCCGTGATAGAAATTGAAGTAAGGCGTTCCTTGACAAAAGTCACCTGCATCCACCAGTATCAGAGCTGGATGGGCTTTTCGCTCCTGTTCGATCAATCCCATTCGGCGTGCATAGCCCGCATGATTGCCATCGCGTTTACCTGAAGCGATTGGCTCGATCTGCGAGTGAGTATCATTCGTGTGCAAAATAACAAGGGTGGTAGAATCGGGCGAACAAGCCACTACCATACAAGCACACACAAGAAACAAACAAAAATTAAAAACGCTTCTGTACTTCATCGGATGTTAGAATTGTGAATATAGTTTGACCATTATTGAGATATTGCGCCGAATGTTTTTCGTTCAATCGCGTCATCAAATCGCGCATCTCCACATCGCTCAGGCTTTTCCCCACAGGTATTGCCATGCGGTCTGCCAATGCCAGTGCCATAGCTTCTTGCCATTGTTGGGCAGCGCTTGCGCCCGTGTCTTGCACTTGGTGAATCACCTGCAAGAGGGTGTCGCATGGATTAGTTTGTCCCAACTGAATAGGAACAGCCGAAATGGTATAAGCATTGGGCGACAACTGGTCCAAAGCAAAACCTATGGTCTGCAAATCCTGTTGCAAGGATTGCAGCGTCAAAACATCTTCGTTGGACAATTCAATCACCTCTGGAAACAACAGCGACTGCGATATACCCTTTTGCTCTTGCAGTTGCTCCAATAGTTCTTGATACAAGATGGCCATATGCGCACGATGCTGATGAACCAACATCAACCCTTTGTCGGACGGCAGAACAATATACTTGTGTTGCCATTGCATCAACGCGATGTTTTCCGTTATTTCGGGCAATGCAAACAGCTGTTGGTCAGCCTGCACCGCCGTAGGTTCAGGCGTTGGCATCGCATATAGTTTCTCCCAATCCATTGCTGCTGAACGCGATTGCGGGTTGGCCTTTGGCTTAAAGGGGTTATAGGACGGATCCACCTGCAAGCGCGGCATAGCAATCGTAGTAGGTTGCTTTACTGGCTGAGGCATCTCAATATGCGTTTCGGAGGTGAAGTCCAACGAAGGCGTGATATTAAACTTACCCAATGCTTCGCGTACCGCAGCCAGCAATATCTGGAAAATCACTTGCTCATCGGCAAACTTGATTTCTGTTTTCGTAGGATGGATATTGACATCAATAGCGTCAGGTTGAATGTCAAAATAGATAAAATACGATGGATTATGGTCGGCAGTCAGCAAGCCCGAATAGGCAGTCTGAATGGCTTTGTGAAAATAGGGATGACGCATATATCGCCCATTCACGAAGAAGTACTGCTGACTATTCTTGGCCGCCATTTCTGGTTTGCCTACGAAGCCCGAGATATTAACGACTTCTGTGTTTGCCAGCACATCCACCAAATGGCTTGTGAAAGGTTTAGAACTGTGTCCAAAGATTGCTTCTATCCGCTGCTTTGTGGAGCTGATAGGCAACTCGGAGAGTATTTCATCGTTGTTTACAAGTGTGAATTGCACTTGTGGATTGACCAAGGCAATGCGATAGTACTCGGTGGTGATGTTTCGCATTTCCGTTTGGTCTGTTTTGAGGAATTTTCGTCGCGCAGGCACATTGTAGAAGAGGTTTTTCACGCGGATATTTGTCCCCACAGGACACTGCACCACTTCCTGCTTTATGACCTCAGAGCCAGCTATCTCAATGTGTGTTCCCACCTCATCTTCGGGTCGTCGCGTAGCTACTTCCACATGTGCCACCGCACAAATACTTGCTAACGCCTCGCCTCGAAAACCCATCGTGCGCAGTTGAAACAAGTCAGCCGCCTGCGTAATCTTAGAGGTAGCATGGCGTTCGAATGCCATACGGGCATCTGTAGGGCTCATACCCTTGCCATTATCAATCACCTGCAAGAGGGTTCTTCCCCCATCCCGCACCAAGATTCGGATATGCGTAGCCCCTGCATCCAGCGAGTTCTCCACCAACTCTTTCAGACAAGAGGCTGGACGCTGAATCACCTCACCAGCAGCAATCTGGTTGGCTACATTATCGGGAAGCAGATGAATGATATCGCTCATAGGAAATAGTAGAAGACCGCCAACAATAGTCCCAGCAGTGCAATCCAAAACATGAGTTTGGATTTCCGCTGATTTTGGTTGGTGCGTTTGTGCGTATTGGCTTCGTGTGCCTCACGGAAGGAGCCACGATGAAGACGCGCAAGTTTATCCTTGCGCGCCTCCTTCTCTTTATCGTAATAGATGGGGCGATAATCCCACCCACGAGGTTTGGGTACTTTTGGAAAAAGAACCGACATTACTTCACAATAGCTTGGAATTGCTCGTCGTATTGATACTTAGCAAACTCAATATCGTTTTGTGCTTTTGTCTTCATTTGTGCGCTGCGTTGTACTGCCACTTTCAAGTTCTCGTACACAGCCTCACGGTCGTTGGTGCGTGCCCCCACTACAGCAGCCAAATAAGCGGTAGTAGCATTTGGTTTAGCCACGCGTGCCAATGTTTGGCGAGCAGCAGCGTAGTCCTCGTTCAGGATTTGTTGCACAGCCGCATTGTTGGTAGCCTCTTTGCCATAAGCAGTTTTTGCTGCGCTGTAGTCACCCTTCATGGTGTAGAGTGTACCCATAGCTGCTTTCAAGTCGCCTTGTGTGCCTGCTGCCTTACCCAAGTATTGCTCTGCTTGTGCCAAGTCATTCTCAGCCAAAGCGGCGATACCTGCGTTGTAGTTCACATCAGGATTTGCTGGCGCCAATTGCAATGCCTTAGCAAAGCTTCTGCGTGCATTAGCCACCTCGCCTTTGAGGAAGTAAAGCATACCGATGTTGTTGTACGAACGATAGTCTGCTGGATACACCTCAGATACGGTGGTGTAGATAGCCATCTTCTCTGCGTTGTCGCGGGTCAATGTAGCTGCGTAGAGCAACTCATCTACACTCAATGCACGAGGATCGTTCTTTGCCAAAGCGGCAATCTCATCGTCTGACTTACCAATCAAGTCTGTGGTCAAAATCAAACGGCTACGACGCAATGCTGGCAAAATCTCATCAGCGATAGTCTTATATACAGCGCTGAGGTTTTTGATTTGAGCCTCACGCTCCTCTGGATCGGTGTACATACTGAGCACACGGAGAACCAACTCTTTGTCTTGGATGTTGCTTGCTTCCATTGCTTTTTGGAAACCAGCCCAGTCCTCTGCGGTCACATTAGACTCGATCTCAGCATTCACTTTAGCGCGTTTGAGTTGTTTTTGCAAGTATTTTTGCGATTTTGTTTGACGCTCGTCAGCCAACTTGGTATTCAAGTCCATGTTGCCATCAGGAGAAGCATAACCAGCCACTTCCAATTTGTTGATTGCTTTGTTTGATGCGGTATCAGCATCTTTGATAGCAGCGTAGAGGTCCTTCATCTCTTGGCTCTTCAATTCAGAATTGCGCAAGGTAGATTGTTGGATAAGGAAGCGAATATCTGCCTCTTGTACCTCTTGAATGATGCGTTGGAACTTGTCCGCAGTAATTTGTGGTTTCACTTCCTCAGCAGTAGCTACTACCAATTTAGCGGTTGAGATCACACCGTCAGCAACCTTTACATCAGGCAAAGCAACCTCTTTGTTACCCGTGCGAGCCACAAAGCGCAAATAGAGTTCAGACTTAGCCATAGCTGGTACATAGTCAAAGGTAGCCACTTGTGTATATTTGCCACCCTCTTTGTAAGACACAGTTTGACCATTCTCTTTAGCCTTCTCGCCTACATATACTACAGATTGAGCCAAAGCCTCTCCACCTTCGTATTTGAGGACAGGAGTGATAGTTAGAACGGCATTCTTAGCGAATTTCTTCACAGGGAAAGTTCCTGTGATTTCTGCTTCTACTTGATTACCAACCACTGCGAGTGGACTTGGGTTTACGGATACTTGCTCTGGTTGAACAGCAGTTCCGCAAGATGTCAGGATTGCTGCTGCAATAACCGACACAATGAATAACGATTTTCTCATATAATTATAAAATTTTTGTTTGTTTCACACCAAATTATCTTCGTGCTTGCATCTATCTCTACAAAAACTGTGCAACAAGCACACTTTATCGCCTGCAAAGGTACAAAAATATTTACAAACCACCAAATATCTGTGCTGTTTTTGTTAAAATTTCATAATTTTTCATATTCCACTGCGGAAAAACGGTTATAGTCGTGGGATTTTACTCCGTAAAAATAGGTAGGCAATGTAGATGAAGAATATGAGCCATAGCAGCGCTGTGCACCACAGATAGAACTTCGGTATATAGCGCTCAGGCGGCAGTTGCACCACCTCTTTCTCCACTCGTACATCCACCACCGTATCTCTTTCCACCCGTGTTCGCCAGCGGTCGCGCCACTCCACCCGCGTGAGATACACGGTGTCGCCGCGCTGCACCTCACGGATATAGATGCTATCGTGGCGATAAATGGTGTCTATACGCTGCAACAGATGGCTTTCGTGCCTATCCGTGTCCATCTGTGCAATCCGTGGGATATCAAGGCTTCTGCAACTCGGGAGAACAAGGAGTGTTATAGCCAAGCTCAGTGCCAGGACGAAAGTCAATGACTTCAAGGATAATCTCTTCATGGGATTCTTGGGTTTGTAACAACAATTGGGTTAACTGGGTTTCTACATCGGCAGCGGAACGACAACCGATATTATTTTTATTAACAACAACATCAACAACTTCATTTTCA
>JAZNRY010000056.1:0-4340 GCA_045590995.1 Paludibacteraceae bacterium
ATCCTCGTATGTGCAGGTAGTACATATGCTTATGATTTCAAAGTGGCTAATGCCGATGGCTGTGAAATAGCATATAACATCAATGCCGACGGCACTTCTGTGTCTGTGACTTACACGGAAAAAGGCACTCCGAGACAACGAAGAAACTATAAAGATTTCCTTTGTGACACAATGCGTATTCCAGAACATGTAACCTATGAAAATCAACAATATACAGTAACAGGACTGGATTCAATGTGTTTTAGATATATCAACACAAATATTCGCGTATTGATATTACCTGCCACGATTGATTCTATCGTTTTCTACGAACAAATAGGCATAGACCATTATGCAGATGCAAGTGCTTTTTATGGCACTAACTTTCAGTCTATTATAATGGAAGGAGACAACCCTAAATTCATGACGGAAGACGGCATTTTGTATTCAAAAGACCAAAGCGTATTGCTCGCATATCCAGCAGGCAACCCTCAGGATTCTGTTGCGATAAAAGAGGGTGTGGTAATGCTAGGACATGGTTCACTAAATTATGCTCATAACATTAAATACCTTGAATTACCATTATCACTGAAGGAGTTAGGCGAGGAATCCTTGTCTTCTATAGATACGCTTACTCACTTAATCATCAAAGATAGTGTAGAGCGCATTGACGATTGGGCGTTAGATTGCAACCGTTTGAATCATCTGACAATAGGAAATGGAGTTAAATCAGTAGGAATAAATTTTTTTGTGGCATCAGGAAGAATTGGCAAAGAGGAAGTTGATATAAACATCTATTCAAGGGCTACAAATCCACCTACTATTTACAATTGGAAAGATGGCGCACCTTTCATGGAGGATCTCCCTAATGATAGAACATATATTCATGTGCCAGCAGAAAGTTTGGATGCTTATCGACAAGCAGTTGGTTGGAATCAATTTCCGAATATCCTTCCTATTGAGCCACCTATTGTAACGGGGTTAGACAATGTCCAGGTATCTTGGGTACAAAATTTCTCTGCTACTGGCTATGTTTGGACGCTTTATTTGGACGAAGCGCACACGCAACGCTATATGACTTTGACATTTGATGCCAACGGACATCTCATTAGTATTGACATCGCTAACAATAATAATGCACCTGCAAAACTCCCTGCGCTTTACGAAGGTGAAGAAGATGAACAGATACATTTTGCAGAATATTACTCGTTCACTATCAATGGCTTACAATCGGGTACAACATACTATTATACTCGCCAGAGTTTGAATGGAGAAGATGTTATTGATGAGGAGAACGGAACCTTTACCACGCAATCCAGTACTACAAATTTGGACAATATCAATACAGCCCCATCTCCGATTAAATTCATCAGTAATGGCAATATCCTACTAAAGCATGGTGGAAAAACATATACCATCCACGGTCAAGAGGTGAAGATGTGAGATAGTATATACATCATAATATTTTTTATCGCCTCTTGTTCCACGCTCCTCAAAAAAATCACGATAAATTTGCATATATCAACAAAAAACACTACCTTTGCATCGCGAAAAAGTTGCCGCGAACTTTTCGCGATATGGATAATTTGCTAATTTATAGAAAGTTATTATGACAAAACGAGTACCAAACAACCCTTTTTTAATCAGCGGTTATGCCTCCAAAGATTACTTTTGTGACCGCGAAAAGGAAACTGCACAACTACACTCTGCTCTCCAAAACGAAAGAAATGTAGTACTCATCAGCCCACGAAGAATGGGAAAAACGGGACTGATCAGTCACCTCTTTGCCTCTATTCCAGAAAGTGAGGCATATTGCATCTATGTCGATTTGTACAAAACCACTTGCTTGCGCGAGTTGGTAGAGTGCTTGGGAAAAGCCATTGTTGGTAATTGTGGATCAGCATCTATCCGAGAAAAAGTAATCAAAGCTCTGCAATCATTACGCTTCTCGTTTACCACAGACCCTATCACAGGAGTCCCTGAGATAGGGGTGAATATCGTGGAACCACAAACGGAAATCTCTCTGCAACAGATATTTACCTACATGGAGCAGGCGGATAAACCTGTTTATGTTGCACTTGACGAGTTTCAGCAAATTCAGTACTATCCTGATAACAAAGTCGAGGAAACCTTACGCAGTTATATCCAGCACTTGCAAAACACGCATTTTATCTTTGCAGGAAGCCAAAAACATATGATGATGGATATGTTCTCTTCTGCCAAGCGAGCGTTCTTCCAAAGTGCTCAAACAATGCACATCTTTGCTATTCCAGAGGACACATATTATGCTTTCAGCATGCAACATTTCCAAGCACACCAACAAGAACTTACCCAAGAAGCATTTCATTTTCTATACACCACATTATATGCCCATACATGGTATATACAGTCGGTTTTGAATCGCTTGTACGAAACGAATGTTCCACATATTGATATTCAAGAAGTGCAAAATGTGATTCAAAACTTAGTCAATGAAAATGCTTACACCTATCAAAATTACTGTCGTCTCTTTACAAACAACCAATTAGCAACTCTCAAAGCGATTGCCATTGAACGCGAAGTAAAAGAACCCAATAGCAAAACATTTTTATCGAAACACAATCTAAGTGCAGCAAGTACCATTCGTAGTGCAATCAAAGTGTTAGTAGAGAAAGAGTTTATTTACGAAGAGTCTGGTGTTTATTCTGTCTATGATCGTTTCTTCAGTATTTGGCTCTCGCAGAGTGGCAACTAAACTCCAAAACAAAAAAAACGAGGTTATTTATCAAAAATAGCCTCGTTTTTTATCGCATCTTGTTCCTGACTTTACACCACCAGCAACGCCGAAATAGCAGTCAATATCGCCTCTAAATTGCTAAATACCGCGTACCCAACAGCCACACTGCCTGTTCCGCCAACGAGCAACCAGCGAACAGCATCCATCCGCATGGCCAACCGTTCCAACATGGTGTACCTACGCAAACTCTCTTGCAACTCACTGCTGGGCGATGGCATAAGATTAATCTGACGAATTGTATCCGCCATAAATGCCTCATTATCTTTTACTTGCGGAGCACTCGCACGCAAACGCTTTTTTATTTTAGTATTGGTTATCATATTTGTCTTGGCTCTTGGTTCCTTATTCTTTACTCAAAATAGCTTTCAACTTCTTCCTGGCTCGAAACAACATGACCGCTATATTGCCTTCCGTTATCTCTGTTATCTTGCTAATCTCTCGAATACTCTTTTCCTCCAGATAATATAGTATCACCACCACTTTCTCTTGTTTCGGCAATTGGTCAATTGCCTGATACAGTGGCTCATAGCGAAAAGCCGAATCAGTCTGTTCACTCGCTACTTCCGTATCAACACTCTCATAGTTTTCTACTGCCACACGATGGGCATTCCAGTACTTATTCTGTTCGTTAAGGTATTCGTTGTAGGCAATCCGAAATACCCAAGTCCGCAAAGCCGACTTCTGCTCAAAAGTAGCACAATGCAAATATGCCTTCAAAATCGCCTCTTGTGCAAGATCATTAGCCAGTTCTTCATCACCATGAGTCAGCACAAGCAGGAATCGCCGAAGGGACTCCTGCATGCCGCCAATGGCGGAAATAAACTGTTGCTTATCCATATAACTGATTGAAGAGATTGTTGATTTTGAAAATCAGTCAGACAGACAAACGCAGCTTATTCTTTTTCAACAAGTTCTTTTTCCTCTTTCTCAGTCTCCTTCTTGAGATAATTCTTTGCAACAAAAAATGTAATCAGCAATGCCAAACCAACGCCGCCAATGATAGCTCCAAAAGTTAAAAAGGCAGCTGTTGCACCAACAGGACCATCAATATGGGCATAGAGTGCAACACCTAACAGCCCCAAACCTACAAAAGAGAAGATGCTTCCCCAGCGCAAGTTATTCAGCACAGACCTTTTTAGGTTTCCATGTTTTGCGGGTTTTGCGGGCTCTTGCAGCGCCTCTGCCATAGATTTGAAGTCAAGGTTGGTACTATCACCTTTCTCAATCATCTTTGCCATGAGCTCTGTTTGTCGCTCAATCTTGTATCGACGATTCTTCAAATACTGGATAACGGCCGTTAGAACAAAGGATGGTATCAAACCAAAAATAAGAACAAGAGCAAAAATGCTGTCCAAGTCAACTTTATAAAATTCCATAATACATAATTTAATAAGTTTAACAAATCGTTTTCTATCGCTTCTTTGCGACTACACCCATTAGACAAATGAGAAATAGAAAATATTACAAACGACTGTTATTTTTTTCCTCAAAAACACATCATTTTGCCTGTGTCTTGTTCCACGCTCCTTAAAAATATTCAATTCTCAGGGCGTTATTTTGCCATTAAAATGCTCGTAAAGCATTG
>JAZNRY010000057.1:0-36650 GCA_045590995.1 Paludibacteraceae bacterium
TGATACTGCAACCCCAAACGACAAGAATTATGTCAATCAACAACAATAACAACATTTCTTTTTCAACAACTTGCGCGGCAATCAACTCCCTGCCGCGCTCAAGGAATATCATGTAAGTGTCAACTGATATATAAATCCCAATAATTTTGGTTAATTTTCTATAATATACTACAATTTTGGTAGTGAAAAACAATTTTGGTAGTGCAAAATTTTTGTTGCTTCATCTTCCTTGCCGTGGCACAATGTTGGTGTCACGGAATGGTTGTCTCTGTTGTCGTCCTCACTCTCCTTTTCCGTTTTCACCGGTTTAGTTGAATCCCCAGAGCGCGGCAGGGAGTTGATTGCCGCGCAATTTGTCGGTATTGTCGTTGGTTGTAAAACTACATATGCTTAATGTATTGTCTTCATTATCACTAATATTACCGCGTAACTCACTGTGTATCAATAATTTACCCCCCCCCATGGCGGTGTTTTGTGCTAAAAATAGTCCTTTTTTTAAGATTTTAGTATCAAATATTATTAAAATGCGCATATATTGCAAATAAATACAAAAATGTTTGGTCAAGTGAAATAAATGTTGTACCTTTGCGCCCAAATTCGCTTCGTGCGTATGTATGCTCGTATGCGTGAAGCGGCAAAAAATTGAATTAAAAAATAGAATTGTTTGATTTATAGATTATATTTTAAGGTAAAAAATGAAAAGAAATGTAAATGTATTTATCGGAGTAGTCCTTTGTGCTGTATTGTGTGGCTGTTTTGTGTGGTTATCCACTACATCGGAGGATGATGCGTGGAGTCCTAATGAGATTTACAACGAAGTTGTTCATACTTCCTCTTATAGTTCTTCTTACACGAATGCTACTTTCTCCGCATCTTCGGGCAATGGTTTGGCGTTGAGTATGGGGCCTTCGTCTTCTTTATCGCGTGCGCGTGTCAGTGTTTCTTATGCGGGCGCGCATCGTGGCGTAGCTGCCACGCCTCTTGCCTCTTCGCCGCTCGCCTCTTCGCCAGTGGGAGGGGGATATGGTGCAGGCTTATATACCACCAGCAGTGCGCAGCTGAAGTCTTTTGGTGGCGGTGGCAATGGTGGGGCTGCTATGGGTGGTAGTGCGCGTAGTGCTGCTATGTCTAATAGCCAATTGCCAGTAGTTCATGGCGCAATGGGAATGTCTCCTATCACCTATACGGCGGCTCGTGTGAAGAACACACCTTCTGTTGACCCTGCTACGGTGTCATCGGGCGATATGATGGCTGTCATGTCGGCTAACTACGGTATGGGTGGCTATACTTCTGCTGTCTATGCTGGTAACTTCTCAGGTACATATGACCAGTATGTCGGTTTGTATGGAGGAACCACTAATTCGTATGCAGGTATCACTGGCAGACGGAATGCGGGTGTAACGGACTCATGGTTGGATTGGTTCTACCGCTATGGTTATGACTATGGAACAAAGTCAGATTCTACAGACACAGGTTGGATTTATACTTTTAGCAATGACCAATTGGAGGCGGCGTATAATGACTATATCAATAACTATTGGGATCCAATGTGGCATCCTGGCGAGCAAAAACCTACATTTGAACAATGGTTGGCATGGCTGCAAAATGGTGGCGATAGTGGTTATGAATACAACGGAAATTGGTACATGATGGCTCCCGTTGGTGATATTCTTCCTTTGCTGTTGCTGGCGCTCTTGTATGTGGTGGCAATGTATCTGCGCTCCAAAGTTCGTGCGCAAGCAATGATTAAAACGGTGTTAAATGGTAAATAACAAAAAAAACAATAGATATTATGAAAACAATTTTCTCTGCACTTTTCGTAGTGCTTTTCGCCACTTCAGTGATGGCACAAACGGGTCTCTCTTGCGAGGATCCTATTCCTGTAGGTGAGGATTATGAAGGTAGGGTAGAAGGACCATGTGAACTTTGGTACACTGCCAATACTTATGATTTGCCTTTGCATGTGTATTTTATTCCAGATGCTGATGACAGTTTTTGGGGACCAGAGGTGTCCATAGACTTTACTTGTGAGCGTGGTGTTTATGCGGATCCTAAGTTGGATAGTTTGGTGAATATGGCTTCAGATTTCAGCATCAAGTTCCCTATTGAGTTGGTTACTGAAGAAAAAACTATCAATGGTAAGGTTGTTTGGGATTTGGAGGTGAACAAGAGTTACCGTGAGCAATTGGCTGATTTTGGTATCACTTATCCTGTGCAAGCATTTGTTAAGGTTCTTTTCTTCGAGGCTGGTACCATCACATTGAGCCCAGATACAGCCTTTGCTTCTTGTATGGAGAATGCGCATTATGTGACATTGGGAGATACAATGGATATTGCAGCCAATGATACGGAGCGCACTTTTGTTTTCCCTTATACCGAGTGGCAAGAGGATAGTATCCGTTTCGTATGGACAGGTGCTGAAGCGGCTGAGGTGTTTGTGGCTGTACAAGACTGCGAGTTTGTTCCTGTTTCGGATAATCCATATGTTTGGAATACTTTCTCTGTAGCACAAGACGCGCCTCATAAACTCTATTCCGAAGGCATGAAGGCGGATATGAAAGAGCATAAAGAGGGTGGTTTGTACTATGCTAAGGTAGTTGCTCCTGGTGCTGGTCAATTGGTAGTAGAGAAAATCCCAATGAGCGCAGTAGAGGGCGAAGCACAAGTGTTAGAGCATGGTCAAACGGTGCCTGTTTCTACTCAATCTGAGCAATTGTATTGCTTCCCTAAAACTTGGGCGGGTACTGAGTTTACTGCTCCTACTACGGGTGTTGTGAAGTTATTCGTATCTACAGTGGCTGATTTCTCTGCTTCTGCGGATGATGCGAATGTATTGAAAGTATATGAGTTGGATCAAGTGAATGGTAGTCGTACTCTCCAAATGTCAAGCAAAGAGATGGCGGTACTCACTTCGCGTGCAACCAGCGATTATATCTATGTGCGCATGGTGTCAGAAATGCCTACCACATTGGCAATCAACGAGTGGGTAGTGTCTTCTTGCGCTGATAACTCTAACTACTTGCGTGCTAACAAAGAGCAATCTGTGAATGCAAAGGCTTATCAGACTATTTATCGTTTGCGCTATGATGAGTTCTCGGGTTATCCTATCACCATTACTTGGACAGGTAATAGCAATTTGCCTATGTTCTTGGCAGAGGATTGTAATTTGGACCTTTCTACGAATGCCAAGAACTTGTTAATCAATCCAGCTCCTGTAATTGCTCGCAAGAGTAGTTTGACAATTGATGCAGCTACTGTTGATAGTTGGGCAGACCGTATTGGTGAGGATGGATTTATGTATGTAAATTTCAATCCTAATAATAATGGTCGTGTTACTTTCCAGACAGAGAAACCAGTTAATGAAACCCCTGTTATTCCAGAACCAGAGTATGTATATGAGTCTGCTGCTGTTTGCTTCGGCGAGACTTATGAGTGGAATGGTCAAGAACTCACAAAGACTGGCGTATATACCCACACTGAGACAGATGACAATGGTGCAGTTACCATTACTGAGTTGACTTTCACCGTTCACCCTCAAACAGAGGCTACTACAGATTCTATAGAAATCCCATTCGGTGAGACCTACGAGTGGAATGGTCGTACTTATACCGAGTCGGGTGAATATCCTATTACTCTCCAAGACGCGAACGGTTGCGACTACCAAGCTACGCTTGTTCTTACCATTTTGCCAGAGGAGAAGCCTGAGTTTGCATATCCTTTGGTTGAGTCTTCTGAGGAGCATTTGGTAATGAATTATTCGTTGGCAACGCAGGTATATGGTATGGACTGCCAAGCATGGGCGGCTAACGATGTTACGCTTGTTTGGTCAGGTGCAGCTCCTTTGCATATGTTTATTGCGAAAGAGGCTGATTTTGCACTGGCTAAGGCGCACAAATTGGTAGTGAAGTATATTGAGATTCCTGCGGGTGGCTCGGTTGTTTTGAGTAAGGATGAAGTGGCAGCATTGAGCCAATATCAGAATGTAGATGGTCATTTGTATGTTCGTTTCTTGACCCAGTTCGAGGGCGAGTTGACCACCAAGCAAGCAGAGTGATAATATATTAATGTACGCGTAGCGCGGACACCCGCGCATACGCGTACATCCTTGCCTTTACACTCTACACCCTACACGAATAAGTTCCTCTTCTTTTAGGAAGGGGGTGGGGGTAGGCTTAATAAACCGCGGCTCCGCCGCACACAACGCTCGGCATGCCGGGCAAAAGCGACCTTTGAAATGTTGAAATTACCGCATATACGCGAGAATTATTCATAACGATGTAGTTCTTGTGTATATCAAAACGAATGGTATTTACCACAATTTTTCCAAGTGAAATGCCACAATTTTTCCAAGTGAAATGCCACAATTTTTCCAAATCATTTGCATAAGTCAATAATTATTAGTACCTTTGCAGCGGATTTGAAAAATGATACAGATATGAGGTATTTTAAGCGTATTTCAGATGAATTGTTGCACCATCGTTTGCAAGCGATGGGTGCCGTGTTGATAGAAGGTCCTAAGTGGTGTGGTAAAACCACTACGGCTGCCCAACAAGCCCAATCAATCATTCGCTTGCAAGATCCAGATGAGCGGGCCAACTACGACATGATTGCTCAAAATCGCCCCTCTTTGTTCTTGCAGGGAGAAACACCTCGCCTGATTGATGAGTGGCAGGATTATCCTGTGGTGTGGGATGCTGTGCGTATAGAGGTGGATAAGCGCCAAGCAACGGGTCAATTCATCTTGACGGGTTCCAATGTGGTTGATGAAACACAGATTCGCCACTCTGGTACGGGACGCATTTCTCGTTTGCAAATGGGTACAATGAGTCTTTGGGAATCGCGAGAGAGTAATGGTCTTATTTCACTTAAGGAGTTGTTTGATAATCCTCAAATGGATTTTGATGTGTTGTCCAATCTCTCTGTAGATGATTTGATTTATGCTGCATGCCGCGGAGGATGGCCTGCTGCTGTGAGTGCAAAGAGTAAAAAAGCAGCTTTGTCTGTAGCGCGTGATTATGTGAATACGGTTTGCACTTCTGATATTATGCGTATAGATGGCAGTAGTCGTAACTCAAAACTCACACGCCAAATATTGCGTTCGTATGCACGCAATATATCCACTTTAGCAAAAACTGGTTCGTTGTTGCAAGATGTCGTGGCTTCTGATGATGTGGATTGCTCTCGTACAACTTTTGATGACTATGTAGATGCACTGGAGCGATTGTTTGTGATTCAGAATATTGGGGCATGGTGCCCTGCTATTCGTAGTAAAACGGCAATCCGTAGTGGTGATAAGCGTGGGTTCTGTGACCCCAGTATTGCTGTGGCTTTGTTAGGATTAACACCAGAATCTATGCAGATGCAATTGAATACATTTGGCTTTATTTTTGAGCAATTGTGTATTCGTGATTTGAAGGCATATACAGCTGATCAATACGCTACGGTATCTTATTACAACGATCGATATGGTTTGGAGGCGGATATCGTCTTGCATTTGGACGATGGTCGTTATGCACTTATTGAGTGTAAGTTGGGAAGTGCTGAGGTGGATGCAGGTGCAGCTCATTTGTTGAAGTTGCAAGAGTTGATTCGTGAGCATAATCTGACGGAAAAGCAAGTGCCTATTCGTGAACCTGACTTGTTGATTGTTATCACAGGAGGCAAAGTCGGATTACGCCGAAAGGATGGTGTATATGTTATTCCTATTGGTTGCTTGAAAGACTAATCCAATTGTCTATAGTGTAATTT
The DNA here is from genome assembly GCA_045590995.1 of Paludibacteraceae bacterium. GTDB lineage: Bacteria > Bacteroidota > Bacteroidia > Bacteroidales > Paludibacteraceae > Colicola. The sequence continues at coordinate 5,749 of JAZNRY010000057.1, forward strand.
TAGCGGTAATTTCAATAAAAGCGGAATTACCGTTTTTTGTATATAGAATCATTAGAGTAAAAAGATATTAACTATTAATTATTAATCATAAACTGAAACAACCTCGCCCTCGGGCGAACAACATAAAATAACTTTGAGTGTAACGAAAGTGCCCCCGCCTTTACACTTTACACTCTACGCTATACACCAAAACAGCGGCTTCGCCGCACAAGTGACCTTTGAAATATTGAAACAATAGTAAAGAAACGAAAAAAAGGCATTTTTGAAATTCGTTCGGCAGTGTCGAACGAATTGGGAATAATACCGATTAGTGCTGATATTCAGCTATTTATAATTTGCTCCGCAGTGAGGAGCGAATTAGCATATCGGTTTTTTCTATTGTTTTGATAAAATATACCGCGGCTCCGCCGCCTTAAAAAGATATTAACTATTAACTATTAATTATTAACTATTAACTGAAATACCCCGCCCTTCGGGCGAACAACATAAAATCCGCAGCATTGCTGCTGTAGGCTATAAGGCGAAAGGCTAAAGGCGATGAGGGGCATTAGTGGCTCCGCCGCAAAAAAAGAATATGAAACGTATAAAAATATTCATAAGTAGTGTACAAAGCGAATTCGCTCAAGAACGCGAAATGCTTTGTCAGTACATCCGAACAGATGCGCTGTTGGGCAAGTTCTTCGAGCCTTTCATCTTTGAGGAGGTACCTGCTAATGAGTATTCAGCCACTCATGTTTATTTGAGAGAAGTAGAACTTTGCGATATTTATTTGGGATTGTTTGGTAATTTGTATGGCAACGAAGATGCAGAGGGTATATCGCCTACTGAACATGAATATGATTTGGCAGCATCATTGCATAAGAGTCGTTTGATTTTTATTAAGTCCCTCAACGAGCAGGAGAGGCACCCTAAAGAGACGGCATTGATACATAAGGTAGAGCAGGAGATTGTGCGCAAGACATTTGTGGATATGGAAGGGTTGCGTACCTCGGTATATGCATCGCTGATACGCTATTTGGAGGAGAAGGAGTATATTCGTTGGCGTCCATTTGATGCGTCCAATGATAATGGCGCTACACTATCCGACTTGGACGAGGAGAAGATGAAGAACTTCATCTATATGGCTCGCTCTAAACGCAATTTCCCTCTTCCGTTGGATACAGCTCCTGAGAAATTGCTCACGCATTTGGATTTGATTGATGAGCAAGGACGATTGGCTAATGCAGCGATATTGTTGTTTGGCAAGAAACCGCAGAAGTACTTTATTACTTCAGAGGTAAAATGCGTGCAGTTTTATGGCACGGTAGTGGAAAAGCCAATGCCATCGTATCAGATATATCGAGGCGATGTGTTTGAGTTAGTGGATCAAGCCACCAGTTTCGTGATGAGCCGTGTGGATAATTGGGTAGGAACGCGTTCTGAAGGCGAGACAGCGGATGTGCCTACGCATCCAGAATTACCAATGGATGCAGTGAAGGAGGCGATTGTCAATGCGGTATGCCATAGAGATTATACCAGCAATGCCAGTGTGCAAGTGATGTTATTCCGTGATCGATTAGAGGTTTGGAATCCAGGTGCATTGCCTTATGGACTGACGGTGCAAAAGTTGCATGGACCACATAAGTCATTACCTACTAATCCTCTGCTTGCAGACCCAATGTATTGGAATGGTTATATAGAGAAGGTGGGTACTGGTACAGAAGATATTATCACAAAATGCCATGACTATGGTTTGCAAACACCAGAGTTCCACCAAGAGGAAGACTTCCGAGTAGTGATTTGGCGTAATAAAAGTGATAATGATCCAGATATGATCCAGACTGATCCAAATGCGATCCAAATAGATCCCAATGACGATCCAAATACGATCCAAATAGTAGGATTGATTCAAAATAATCCAAAGATATCTCGTTCGGAATTAGCAGAACGATTGCAGATAAGTGAAAGAAAAACGCGGATGTGTATAGAACAACTGAAGAAAGAAGGCATTTTAATAAGAGAAGGATCAATTAAACGAGGTAAATGGATTGTAATAGGAAATTAACATAAAAAACAGTTTAGAGCGAAGCGATAAAGGTTCCTCGCCTTTACACTTTACACTCTACACCTTACACCAAAAAGCGTTTTGAAAAAACGATTTAACATATTATTACTCCTCTCTCTCCTGCTCCTCGTAGTAGGCACTTTCTCCGTGTCCGCACAGATCGTGGATGCAGAGGGGCAGTATGTGGATACGGTGTTTAACGACCATGTGGATCGCACAGCAGAGGATTTTGTGACGGTATCGTTGATGATTGCTGACGCAGGTGCGAGGTTTTTCACCGTATTGGGACATGCTTGCTTGCGTCTGCAATGTCCTGCGTTCGATCTTGATTATTGCTACTCTTACGAAAGTGAGGATATGACTAATCGCGTGCTGGATTTCTTGATGGGCAAACTTCGCATGGGCTTATTTGCTATCCCAACGGAAGAGTATTGTGCTTATTATGCTGCTGAGGGTCGCGGCGTTCGCGAATATGTACTCAACCTTCCTCCCGATGTAGAAACCAATCTTTGGCGTGTAATGGACGAGCATTTGGCGGAGGGTACGACATTAGATTTTGACTATTATAAGCGCGGTTGTGCGATTACTTGCGTGAAGTTCCTCAAAGAGGCTTTGGGACAAACGCGCATTCAGTACGACCCCTCATTATACGAATACTCACCCACAGCGCGTGAGTTAGGTAGAAAATATACAGAGAATGCCCGTTGGGTATTGTTCTATTGGGGATTTATTGCAGGGGAAGATGTTAGTGTGCCATTGCGTGGCGACAAACAACTGCTGATGCCAGAAGACTTGGCACAGGCTTGGCAAAAAGCGACAATCAATGGTGAACCGCTAATAGCAGCTGAACCCAATGTGCTGGTAGAAGGCGAATCGCAACAAGCCGATGGATGGTTTACACCGCTGATGGCAGTACTGCTGTTATTGGTATTGGCAATTGCCAATCTCTTTTGGAAGCAACCCTATTGGGATTGGGCAATGTTGGCAATGCAGACCGTATTGGGCGTGATACTCATTTATTTGATGTATTTCTCCAATCTCTGCTGCACATCTTGGAACTGGCTATTGATACCTTTCAACCCATTGCCTGCTATCTTTTGGTATTGGCGCAAATATTGGGCATTGCCATACACAGGTATATTGCTCATTTGGATATTCGTGATGATTGGATTGGCGCTTTGGGGACATATTTTGGTGGATTGGAGCCATATCCTAATGGTCGTAGCATGGATGATAATCGTGATAAAGCAATATATAGTTAGTAAATAAATATTATAAAGTGTCGGATATAACAACAATATTATCAAATCACGAGGAGTACAAGCAATTGATAAACTCTCTATTGCAACGGATTAAGCAAACTCGTATGCAAACTGCTATAGGTGTCAATAGCCAATTGATAAAGTTATATTGGTCTATTGGTAAAGACATTGTCAAAATGCAGGAAAATAATGCATATGGCGATGCTTTGGTATATCAGTTGAGTGAAGATTTACAGCGAGCGTTTCCAGATGTTAAAGGTTTTTCGTATCGTAATCTTCATTATATGAAAAATATGTATCTAACTTTTAATCAGTTGGATACACATCTGCCACAACTTGTGGCAGAATCTACAGATGGAAATTTGCCACAGGTTGTGGCAGATTCTGCCTTGGATTATGTGGCACTTGTGCTTGGGGACACATACGCTATCTGTTAGACAAGAGATATACATCAGAAAAAGCGTTCGAAAAACGATTTAGTTGCACAATGGACTGTGGAGAAAAGCCAACAACCAATTGCAATAACACGATACGAGTTGAATAAGATTTTGTCAAAATAACAAAACACCTCGCCTTCGGGCGAACAACATAAAATAACTTTGAGTGTAACGAAAAGTACCCCGTGCCTTTACACTTTACACTCTACACCTTACACCAACAAGCGGCTCCGCCGCAAAAAAATATGGGAATAGAAACGCAAATACAACTCTTCGACAACGCAAAGATACGCGTTGCTTGGGATGATGAGAAGGAAAAATATTTCTTCTCTGTGGTGGATGTTCTCCATGTTTTGACGGATAGTGCAAATCCTCAAACATATTGGAGAGTGTTAAAAAAGAGACTTTTGGATGAGGGTAATGAAACCGTTACAAATTGTAACGCTTTGAAACTCCCATCCGCTGATGGCAAAATGCGTTTGACTGATGTTGCTGATTTAGAGGGGATTTTGCGTATTGTTCAATCAGTACCAAGTAAGAAAGCAGAGCCTATAAAACAGTGGCTAGCACAGGTGGGTGGCGAACGGATTCATCAGATAATAGATCCTGAGCGTTCGATACAGCAGGCTGTAGCGGATTATAAGAAACTGGGGTATTCGGAGAAATGGATAGCTAATCGCATAAAGTCGATTGATGCTCGAAATGAACTAACCAATGAATGGAAGCGTTCGGGAATGACTGAGGGGCGTGATTTCGCGCTGTTAACTGATTTGATTACGAAAACTTGGAGTGGTAAGACAACAAAGGAATATAAGCAATTTAAGGGATTGACTAAAGAGAATTTGCGAGATAATATGTCCACCATAGAATTAGCGCTTAATACTTTAGCAGAAGCTTCTACAACGGAGATATCGAAACGCAGAAATCCCAAGAGTTTGAAGCAAAATATGCAGATAGCCAAAGAGGGTGGAAATGTGGCGAAGGCAGCACGAATGCAATTAGAAACAACTATTGGTGAGAGCGTAGTAACCTCTATCAAGGCAAGTGACTATATTCGTCCAATTGAAGAAAGTTCAGAAGAATAACGAAAATGAAATCCGACAGCGAAGCGGTCCGACAATGAAATGGTCTAACAGCCGTAGGCGGTCTAACAGCGGAGCGGTCTTGAATATAGAATATTAACCGTTAAAAATTATAATTATGATGAATTTAACTTTTAAAACATCTAAATCTTTTTTACTATTTAAGCGTGCATTGGTGCTGCTGTGTTTGGCGTTGTGTTCGTTGATAGCGAATGCAGGTGGTAACTTAGGTGGTTATTACACTGTAAAGGTTGCACCATCACAAGAACCAAAGACATCTGGAGCAGGTAAAGTGTATTTATCTGCGGATTGGAATATGACCGCAAATAATAGTAGTAAGTATTCTGAGACTATTGAAAAGTCAATTGAACTTACAGCGACATCCGAACAAATGGATTTACAAAATAAAGCGGAGTCGCAGAGTACAACAGGATGGAGTCAGGATATCTATATTAGTTGTACTAATGTAAAATTGAGAGCAGAGAGTGAACCAGGAAGTACTTTTGAGGGTTGGAAATATGGCACGACGACAACAGATAGAACGCAAACTACACTATCGTTAAGCAACAAGGAACCTTATAAGAAGACCACTCGAGGCGATGAAGAAGATAATGAATTTTCTCCAGATATAAATATAGTGTATTATCCCATCTTCATTGCTCGCACCTATGAAGCATATGGTCAATCTATTGGCATCATTACCCTTGATGCAGAAGGCAATGTGTCTTCTGAGGAGGGTGGCTCTGTAAGTACAGATGGTACGAATTGGTCGGCAACCCCGATAACAGGAGGTAATATAGTCACTCAACCAGCAGATGATCAAGGTAAAAAAGCACAAGCTACATTCCTTCCTCGTTTTTATGCACAGCCAAATGCTGGATATAAACTCATTGGTTGGGCAACTACACCCGAAGAAGCTGCTGACATCTATGCTAATTATCTTGCCAATCCAAATCAAAACCCTGCTAATCCATATCAAAATCCTGATGGAATTGTATCTACCGCAGAACAAGGATCTGGAGCTACACCTCCAAGTTTAGGTAGCCTCTATGCGGTATTTGCTCCGTCTATTTATTATTACCACTTAGGCGTGGTTGTGGGTATCGCAGGAGACCCTAATGAATGGAAAGCCAAAGGTCGTGTGTATGCGGATAATGGAGAAGCTGTGACAACGGGCGTGGCTGAAAACCAATGGCAAATCAGCATACAAGATGAGACTGTTTATTCACAAGAGAATGATAAAGTCTTTAAATATACCTACTATGCCAAGGTGTTAGAGCCTACTAAAGTGGCATTTAAGGGATGGACTACCAGCCCTAATGGAGAACCATCCTATTTTGGCAATCCGCTTGTGGATTATGAGCATACCGTGACTGATGAAAATACATCCGAATTAAAACCCTATCGTACACCTACTTTGTATGCTGTTTTTGAATCGTTCTACTACAAAACACCTGCGGTAGCAGTTGCTAATAATTCAAAAGGTGCAGGTTTTGTTAATGTTAGTTTGACAGAAGGATTAAGTTTGGATTTGTGTACCAAAGAGGAGATTGCTGCAAGTACGGAGACGCATCAAGTACCAGCAACAGGAACCTCTCATGTCTATAAGGTGGCATATTATGCGAAAAATAAACCTGGTACCAAATTTGAGTATTGGTCTTCTACACCAGATGGTTCAAACATAGTAAGTTATGACACTATATATGTGGAGGATTATGAGACTTCTGCTACGGATGCTAACTTCCCACATGTGGCACCTGCTCTTTATGCGGTGTTTAGTTCGGATATCGATATCCGCCAACAAGACCGTATGATTGTATATATTGATGATGAAGGTAATGGTAATATCAATGACTCAAAGGTATTGATTGACTTCCAAAAAGGTAACACTTTGACAGCAGAACTTACTGGAGATGATGCATCATACTTTACCCTTTCCAATCGCTCTGGTTCTAAATCTGGAAGTTCCATTACATTTGATGCTACCCAAGGCTTGATAGAATTAGTGGTGGCTTATAAAGGCGGTTTGAATGAAGCAGTAGGCAAAGTGGCTAACATCACCCTCTCGGCTACTTCTGGGGGACAAGATATTGAGCGTCCCGTGACGATTGTTGTAGAGGAAGCACCTATTATTACCTTTTTGCCTACGGATGGTAAGGGTGCCTACAAGATATCCATGACCAACGGGTCTGGTATCAACTATACGATGGATGCTGCAACCAAAGAGAATATTAAAGTGCCTGTAACACACGAGAGTATGTCCAATATTGAAATTGCACTTCAATCGGATGTTGATACGGATGATTATTACTTCTTTGGTTGGCAGATGATTGACGGCAATGATGTTACATATCTGTCATACGAGCAATTATTTACCTATCAATTCACCAAACCAGTAACGGTTCGTGCGGATTTTGTGCACAAGGATATTGCTACCTACTATATTGTGGATGATCCTACTAATACGCTGTATCATGATTTCGCATTGGTAATGAGTGATGCTAAGAAATTGCAAGCGGTTAATGGTACGCAAACAGTTATGCTTAATGATACGGTACGAGGTGTGAAGGTTACCAAAGCTGTTTTGCCAAAAGGTAACTATACAATCCCTAAAGGTGTACAATTCATCGTTCCAGGAAAAAAGGTGAGAACATACCGAGAGGCGTTAGAGCAAAGTGATTATAATTCAAGTATTTCCTCGTTCTCTGAATATATTAGATGGATAGTGGAGGAAGGTACTACCATTACAGTAGAAGGTGGAGCATCTGTAAGTGTTTTGGCTAATGTTGCTGTAAATGGCGCAAGTACTGCTAATGGACTTCCATACGATTATGGACATATTGAGTTGAATCAAAACTGTAAGATGGAATTCTTGGGCGATTCCAAACTCTTTGCATACGGCTATGTGACAGGTCCTGAGTCATCCTCGATTCTGATGAAAGATAAGTCACTGGTAAAAGAGACATTACAAGCATACGACTGGCGTGGTGGTACGGCTACTCTGTTTGGTCTTAGTAGTTTTAAAAGTAATAAAATATTCCCGCTTAGTCAGTATTTTGTACAAAACATTGAGGCACCTCTAACAATCACGGCGGGAGCTACCGAGAAATTGGATGCGGCGTTGAATGTGTCTGGTGTAGTAAACATGTCACTCACATTCATCAGTCAGAACAATGGTTTCTTCCAATTATCAAATGGCTATTCCTTCACAAAGTATTACGATAAATATTCGGATAGAATACGAATGACTGTGGAGAAAGAAGACGGAGCTACAGGTACCGCAGAATTAGGAAGTATTGCGCTGAATGTGACGGGAGTCGGAGATATAAATAGTGCAGAGTTTGTATTGCCTCTACCTCACAACTACGATATTGTGTTGGGTAAGAATACGGTAACGAATATTTTGCATGACATAGCACTCCTGCCAGGTGCGACATGTCACATCATGGAAGGAGCCACCTGCAATTTGGGTGTTTCTTCTACGGCTAACCTCTTTGTCTATGATCAGAAATATAGCAAGGTGGATGGAACAGGATATTTTGGCGCTGCAGATGCTGAGTTCTTTATTATTAAGTCTCGTCCAGATAAACTGCAATACACACGAACATCCGCAACCATTCAAGATGCAAAATTGATAGTGGATGGTACATTGAATACTCCTAATGGTTATGTATATACCACGAACGACAAAACAGAAGAGACCGATCATGCTTGCATCACTTCCAATGGTGGGGGTAAAGTGCAATTCAATGCTTTAGGAACGAAAACAGATACCAAGCAAGCAACGCATCAGAAATATGGTATAAATGTCGTGTCTATTCCTGTAGCACCAGCCAGACTATTACATGGTAATGATACCTATCAAGAGCCTTCTGCTAATACCACATATACCTATATCAATGATCGTTGGACAGCTAATACAGCAGAAACCGAGAAACCTGTACTTCCAACACCTACTTCCAATGTTCCTGTATTTACAGTTACTAACTATACAACATCCTCGTATGTAGGTAAATCATCTACTGGTACGACAACTATTTCTACCAACAATACCAATGTAGATTGGGCGCAGGTAACATGGACTTATCAGTTGTATGGCGAACATGCGGATCAATTTGCTTTTGCGTGGACAACCAGACCTAATGGAAAAATTACTTTCACTCCTGAGTCAGATGGCACTAAGAAAGCAACACTCCGTATTATCGCTACTTACAAATACAAAGACATTTATGGCGTAACAGGTACATACATCTACTCCAAAGATATTTACCTCACAGGTAATGCCTCTTATCTTGCTGCCAATACCCTCGCGTTTGCGGATTTGAGTACATTGTACAAGGGACAAAGTGGTGTGGCACTCTTCACTACAAGCAATAATACGCAACCAATCACTATCACAGCTAATCCTGCAAGTGCTGTTACCATCACGGGTAATACCGCTGCGGCTACGATTGCGGGTAACACCATTGGCGAAGTCACCCTTACTGCAACTCAGGAAGCTGACCTTACCAACAACATTGCAGCAACTACCATCACCAAGACCATCGAGGTCAATGACCCTGTACAATGGAATTGGGATGTCCTCTATCTCGGTGAGCAATACGACACACCTATCACCATGTTAGATAATACTACAGGTTGGACACTCACGGAAGCAAAGGATGATTTTAATATCATTGACTTTAAAGGTACTGCACCTAACTACACCGCTTCGGTGGCAAACTTGATTGCAGGATCGTTTAAGATCGACTTTACATTCACGCAAAACGGACAAAGCAGACCCTTCACCAGTCATGTCATTGTTGACCCACGACACTTGCGTGTGGATGTCAACAACGATACCGTCTTCCGTGCGGTAACACTCTCTGCAAACGAGGCAGTTGACTTTAGAGAAGGTCAAAATGGTGGTGATGGTCAGATTGTATTCACCTCAACTGAAAGCAGTATCTCACAATGGAAATTAGGCTTCTTTGGCGTTCCTGACAAAATCTATTTCCAACCTGCGGGTGCCAATACATGGCAAATCGAAGAGTCATCCAATGGCACGAACTGGACAACCTCCTTCCCTTGGAAGTCTATCGCTGCTAAAACCGACTTCGAACATTCGCTCCTGCCTTCTACACGCTTCTTGCGTATCAGCTATGGTGCAGGAAATATAGCACCTGCATCCCTCAAAGAACTCTATATCACCGAGCTCACAGATGTGAAAGCCAATGTGGAGAAACTCTATATACCCGTGCAAAAAGATGCCGATGGCAATGTGATTCCTTATACCAAAGAGGTTGTATTCACTTATGCGAATACGGGAGAATTGGGAATCGGAACCACCAATCCAACTTTCTTCAAACTGAAAGAATCCACCAGTACTGAAGCGGCGAGAGATGTGGTGAAAATCCGAGCTACTACCGAGCAAAATCCGTTTGGCATCATGGGTATTGAGGTTATTAGTACAGCCACCGAAGAGATGGAGGGCTATTTAGAGGTGTTTGAGGGCAATACACTTGTATTGCAAATACCAATCCAAACCTACCTCTTCCCACAAGAGTTGCCTATCAAGTTGGCAACCGACAAACCCGATGGCGGTGACCGCTACTATTATGTGACGACCCACACACACAATGCGGAATGGGACGGTCGTGATGGCGTGCGTACGATCACACTTAATAACGCAGTATCCGATGCGGCTCCTTACTTGACATTTGAATATAAGGGTAACCCTACTTATATTGGTTTCAATCACGCAGTTTCTGCTAAAGGTACTTGGGAACTGGAGCAATTTATTAACGGCAACTGGGCATTCGTACCTCATAACCCAGCCAACGATGTGATGGATCCCGCCACTGGTACATTCAAGCGATTTGTGGATCCTAACGCAAGCAAACTGCGCGTCATTTATCAAAGTGAATATGCAGAGAAAGTAGATATTACTGACCTTGTCATCGTAGGTGATGCCAGCGCAATCGTAGATCCTGCTCGCATGGTGTTAGACTTCGAAGTTGCAGAGGATTTGAATGTCTTGGCTATCAACTTGCCTAACCTCAAAGTCAAATCTACCAACGCTCATTTCAAAGTGGCGTATGTGAAAGATGGTGCCGCTTCTGACTTTTTAGAGGAGCATAGTCTCACAAGTACCCACTTCGCCATCCTTAATGGAAGTGATATGGATACTATCCCATTCCAAGTGATATGGTCGGGTACAGAAGCTATCGAAAATGGTACGCTCGAACTGACTGCTACTATCGATGGCGAAGAGAAACTTCTCGCTACCGTAGAACTGGTTGGTGTAAAACAAGATATCGCGAATGGCAACCTCGGCATTTATACGGGTGTAGCTGCAGGTTATACCTTGGCAGGTAAATACAAGGCAGATGGTGTTACCCTGTCAGGTAAATGGCAAGGTGATACACACCGTCCTGTGAATATTGATGCTGCGTTTGACCCTAATGGTAATGCGCTGTTCGATTATGTAGTCGTGTATGGCGAAACCACCACTTCCGATGGTAGTAAAACCATCAACCAACCGAACACCCTCCTCGGTTCTAATGCTAAGACACCATGTTATATTTATAAGAAGAACGGTACTCAATATCAATTCCATAAGAGTGTCGAGAATGCTAACTCCAAAGAGAAAGCATGGAACGAAACTTCGCAAGAGGATATGGATGCCGTGCAAATACCTAATGGACAAACCGCTGTCAGCATGTATATCACAGGTTTCTGCCCATACGCTTCTACAGGTTATACCAAGGCAGACGAAGGTGTGTGGTACTTCCGTGCGAATGCAGGTCAGTCCATCAATGTCTATCTGCAAGACTGCTATATCTACAGCCGCGCTAAGACCCACGACGGTCACTCATTCGTAGATCGTCAAGATGGTAATAGTTTCTCCAGTGGATACTCTTGCGGTTCGGGTGCTGTATTGGTATTCGTTTGCAACGAAAAGGATAATACGAGCAATCCTATGAATGTAACTATCCATACATTGGATTCCTCTTTGCTCAAGAGTAACTACGGTTGTTTCTTGCAGTCTGCCGCAGGACGCGCGTTCCAAGTGTCGCCTGCTATTCAGATTCGTTTGATAAATGATCAATACTACCAAACAACCACTACGGTTCTCAACTTTACCGACGAGTGGCCAGCATCGCAACACGCAAAGACTGGTGCAGGAAAACGCACCAATGGCTTCCTCAGTCTGCAAAAACAACACAACAACGCACCATCCATTGATATGGGTAACGCGCAAACCGTTGTGAACTTCAATGGTGGTCAAGTAGAGTTGCAAAACGCACAAATCGTATCTACCAACTATATTAGCTCAATGGCTATTTGCCACCGTACGGGTGAGTTTGCAGGTATTCGTTTGGCATACGGTTTGGGTACCGATGGTGTGGGAGGTACGGTTTACTTCAACGATGGTACAACTACTGTGCTTCCTATGGAAGTGGCTGCTAACTACCGCCAATACTACCTCATGGATACCGATGCAAACGGAAATGAGTTAGCTACTACCTCCTGCTTGCGTACACCACAAAACACCTTCGTTAAGGGTGGTTCGCACTGCATGATGCGTGCTTGTTCTTCTCCTACCAGCAAGGGTGGTGCACCTAAAGACAAGGCAGGTAATGATGGCAAACTTCTCGGTTTGTACAAATTCCCTAAGAATCCAGAAACTGGTAAGAAAGGCGGATGGACAGAAGGTGAGAATGGCTTGGTGAATGTGGTGACATCGGACATCGACCCTGTTAATCACCAAGTGCCTGTAGGATACAATGTGAAGAGTATCACACCTAACAACAATGGTACCAAGGATAATAAGGAAGACGACTTCCTGAACTTCTGGTTTGATCCAGACTTCGAGCCTTCTGCGAAACCTGAGATAGATATGCCTTCATCATTCTGGAAGACCTGTATGACCGAGATTGCAGCACAATATGGTGGATATGGTGGCTCTGTAGGAGGTCAGACTTCCGTAGTTATGCAAAATGGCAAACAACATGAAGAGGTTGTCAATCTCATGTACTGCAAGATTGATGAGTATATTCATACAGAGATTCGCGACTCATCTTATGCAGCACCAGTCAAGAATCCTGCGCATGTGGGAGAAAAATACCTACCAGTAAAACCAAGTTTTGTTGGTGCGGAAATAGAGCACTATATTACGAACGAACAATCGTTCCAAGTGAAGAATAAAGTGTACTACATTACCACTGCTACTGCCGATGTATGGAATGCCTTTACCGCTCCATTTGATGTGGAGAAAGTCTATATCATGGAGACCTATCCAGAACAACTGTTGAAGGATATGGAAGGTACTGTGGTTGGCGAGGATACACTGAAGCGAATAGATATTATTAAGGAGCAAGCCAAACACAATGCAGACTTTGCTGCTTTCTTTGCTGTGACTGTAGCACTTGGACAACCAAAGGACTTCCAGACTATCTATAGCGAGTATATCGACTGGGCGAAAGCAGAGGATAAAGCAAGCGGTGCTTGGGATGGAAAGGGTGCTTATACCCTCCGTGGTATGTCAGAATTGGTGCCATACAATGGCAGCAATTGGGAAGATGCTGATTTCTATCTGAATGAGAATATAGGAGTATGGGAGTGGAATAATATGGATTCATTGGAGAATGGATATTTCACCACAACATGGCAATTCCCTGACGCTTCTGATACTATACTCTTGCACCAAGGTAAGACCTATTCAATGCTTCTTCCATTCTGTACCAAGTGTGGAGATGATATTAACTCTCGTGAGTACTGGGATTACTGGTCGGGTAAATTCCTTATCTTCGAGAGTACCGATGGACCTCATATCATTAATGGTTCTGATGTACTGGATGAAAACAATCTCGAGGGTATTTTTGCTACCATGCCAAATAATGGTGAAGCATTGCTGAAAGGTAATAGCACATTTGCTAAGATGGAAACGATTAATGAAGAATTGTTTACTTTCTCGGGCGATTTGCAACACTCAACTTTCTATCCAATCAGCATTGCTTATGATGATTTCACTGGGGATGCAATACCACAAACGATTGCTCCAACCGAATCGTTCTTGATGCCAAATATATCATCAGTATTGCCAATCGGTACTCGTCTTCGTGGTGTGACTACTTCAGGTCAGGCAATCTTTGATGTGGATAACAGTGGCGATGGTACTACCACCGATGTACACCGCCCAACCATCGGCGGTGGCAATGCCCTCTTCATCACCGAGACGGCTAATGGTATCAACATCGCAGTGGCAGAGCCACAACATGTGCGCGTACTCTCATCTACTGGCGTACTCCTCTACAACGGCATGGTACAAAACGCAGTAGATGTCACCCTACCAACTGCTGGCGTATATGTGGTTGCTGGCGAAAACGAGGTACAAAAGATATTGTTCTAATCCCTCACCGATACATTGATTAACAATGAAACGCTACATCTATATCGCCCTCTTGCTCTTGGCTACCACTGCGGTAGCCCAAGAGCAAATGGGGCTGCAAGACCAACCCGATAAAGCCTCTTGGTATTGCGAATTGCAAGAGGCAATGGGCATCGTGCCATCGTACTATTGCGAGTGCTCCGAAGAAAAGTCCTCCTTCAAACTGCCAATGGACATCACCCTCAAAGCCAGCAAGTGGTACGACTGCACCTTGGGACAACTCAAGAATGGTATGACCGCCTATCTGTATTCGGATTGCGATGTCACATTGGATATCTATGGCGCTTGTACACTCTTTTCACCATCCTACACCTACACCTTCGAGCAGAACCAAGCCCGCGATGTGGACGGCGAGAAAGTGGTGGAGAAAGTCACCGAGAAACTGGCAGAGGTGGGGCTGAGCTATAGCGACAAGATGACGGTATATTTCCGCATCTCTCCTGTCGGCAAGGGTACCGCTCGCCTCTTGTGCTGCGCCTACGACCAAGGACCTGCTTCCACTTGCTCGGATATCCTTCCGCTACTCATGTCTATGACCTTTGTTAGTTCGCACACCAACGATGTCTATCTGTTGAGCGCAGACCAGCTGCCCGACACGAATGGCGTTAGTGTGCACTGGGATAGCGATGTGAATTGCACACTCAGCATATCTCGCGGCAGTTGCACTGCCGCTGCGGTGCTGGAAGCAGAGGTGCTGGCAGGCGACACCTATCTCCTCCCAATGGAATTGCTCAACGAGGTACGCGAGAGTGGCGAAGATCTCTACCTGCAATTTGGTCACGAGAAGAATACCGTCGGACGCCTTCGCTTGGGTACATACACCCCCGAGCCACCCGCTACTCCAGACCCACCTACCACACCCACCGCTACTGACCAACTGCACAACGCCACCACCCATACACAACTGCGTATGACACCCGAAGGCGTACTCTATATCGAGCGTGCAGGAGAGAAATACTCGGTATTGGGACAACGGTTATAAATTAACCATTTGGCTTCCGGCGTCTGGCTACCGGCATCAAGATTGGGCTTCCGGCGTCCGGCTTCTGGCGTCCAAGATTGGGCTTCCGGCTTCGGGCTTCTGGCAGCCAAGATCGGGCTACCGGCGTCCGGCTTCCGGGAGCCAAAAATCAAGAATAACAACAAAAAAAAATAATTTTATGAACAAAATTTACACCATCATTTTTGCAGCCGTGCTATTGGCTGCTCCTGTATTGGCACAAGAAACGCCAGACTCACCACAACATGCACCACAATTGACTTGCGAACAAGAGCAAATCATGAATGGCTATCCTTCATACTATTGCGATTGCAAGGACCAAAGTAAGGTGAATCAGCTTGCGAATTTAAAACAGCCATTGGATATTACCATCACAGAGACTATTTGGTATGCTACTTCATCTAAATTGTTTTTGAGTGGTTTGACAGTGTATCTTTTTTCGGATACGAATGTTAAGTTTATCGTGACGCAGAAATGTGAAAACTCACCAGGCAACGGACTTTATCGGGATTATGTGATTACCAGTAACCAAACGCGTGATGTGACTCCCGATGACATCAATAGGCTGTTAGAGGAAAATGGTGCAACTGGACTTGCAACCAAGATGTATTTCTGTATAGCACCAGAGGAGGAAGGTGTAGAAACGCGTTTTATTCTTGCAGCTTATGGAACAGGTCCTGAATCTACTTGCGAAGACTGCTTGCCAATGTTGCCAAACATGGTACTCGTTAGTTCGCATTCTGGTGATGTGTTTGAGTTGGATCCAGCCTTGATTCCAGAGAATGCAACCGCAACCATTGATTGGATTTCTGATGGAGGCTGCCTCCTCAGTATTGCTCGCGGTACTTGTAACTACGAATCATCAGATTTGGAAGTAGATATGCCTGCCAATAGCACATATACGATTGATGCTTCGTTGTTGAATAGCGCCCGTGTTAATCAAGAGAAACTCTATGTGTATTTCTGGGATAACTATGGCGTAGGACGCGTTCGCTTGAATGTGACAGTCAATAACGACCCCACTACTGGTTGCGACAACCTCGTTGCACCTGCTATGGATGCCCGCCTCGTACTCGGCACCAATGGCGCGCTCTACATCCTCCGCGATGGGCAACGCTACACATTGACTGGACAAAAGTTCTAAGATATAATAATACTTTGCCGACTGAAAGAGGGTGTATTGACAAGAATACACTCTCTTTTTTTGGAACTATATACATGTTGGTACTACATATCTCCTTGCCCTTACGGGCAGAAATCTAAATAAATCTTTTTGCCACGCTATAGCCGCGCTTTTACAAGGTACTCCGTAATGAATTGCAGCCGTCTCCTCACATCGCCTTGAGCGATGCTCGTGCGACTAAATCTTCAGTAAATGCGAAGAAGACAATACTTCATATCTCCTTGGCCTAACGGGCAGAAATCTAAATAAATCTTATTGCCACGCGATAGCCGCGCTTTTACAAGGTACTCCGTAATGAATTGCAGCCGTCTCCTCACATCGCCTTGAGCGATGCTCGTGCGACTAAATCTTCAGTAAATGCGGAGAAGACAATACTTACTATCTCCTTGCCCTGCGGGCAGAGATCTTATAAATCTTTTGCCACGCTATAGCCGCGCGTTGACACTACAACTAACAACGAGGATTATTTATTAGAAAAAAACAACATAAACAACTTTCGCGCTCGCGTTCGGCAATTGAAGCGCACAGAACTCGCTTGGCGAGTTGGAAGCGCTCAATGCCTCCGCTCTCCCCACAAATTGCAAATTTGCGGGGACCCCGATCGCGCGAATCGTACGGCGAAGCCGATCGTTCGTCCGAAGGGAGATAAGAACTTCCTGGCGCGACAAGGAAAAACAACTGGAGCCAACAACAATTGCGCCCAAAACAACACATTGGGCGCTCAGGGGATTTGGTAAAGACAATTGTCGTCAATAGAGTTGTCAATTTTTGTCAATTCGGGGGTGTTTTTGGTTTGGGTTGGAAAAATGCGCGGGCGCATTGGCAACCCAAAACAAAAATTGAGAAGGGATAGAAAAAAAGGGAATTATATACGAGTGGACACTACAACTAACAACAAGGATTATTTTAATCAACAACTTAAACAACTTTTTCGCGGGGGAACAACACACCCCCGCGACAGGGAAAACAACTCAAACAACTTTTTTCAACAAAATTGCGCCCAAAACAACACATTGGGCGCTCTGGGGGGATTTGTTAAAGACAATTGTCGTCAATAGAGTTGTCAATTATCGTCAATTCAATTGTCAATTATCGTCAATTCAATTGTCAATTAAAGTCAATTCAAAGAACTGTTTCGAAATAGATTACGAAGTGATTCGAATAACTAATTTATCACTAACTTATCACTAATATATCACTAATATATGGTTAATAATTCGATAGACGAAAGAGGGGAAAAGATGTTACGGAAAACTTGCCCAGCAGGAGCTGTTTTTTTTATACAATTTGCAGGTTTTTGTAATTGGTTGTAAATCAAAGAATTACCCCCCCCCGTTAAGGATAGTGTGGGTTAGGGGAACATAAAAATGCACCCTTTTTCGTAAAAAAATGCAATTTTTCTTGCGTAATTGAAAAAATTGTAGTAATTTTGCAGCCTGATTTATTGTGCGGTGTTACATCCTACGCAAAAAACAGATAGAAATATAACAAACTAACAATAATTTATTAACTAACAAAAAATCAAAGTGATGCGTAAATTTTTACTATCCACCGTTGCTCTGCTGATGTCAGTATTTCTGATGGCAGGTAATGGTTCGTCAAAAGCGGATGCTATTGACTTTGATTGGGCTAATGGTAATGTCCATGAAAGTACCGAAGCGTTGTGGTACAATGTGGACTTGGCACCTGTTGATGATGCCAAATACTTAGTCCTGTATTTGACCAACCTCGCAGACGAGGATGCTACTGTGCATATTGACATGTCAGTGCAAGGTTTTGATGCTACAATGAGTGGCGTTGACACCGTTATCGCTGCGGGTAAGTACTATCGTTTTGAGTTCCCAAAAGAGATGATCAACACTCTCTTGGAAACTTATGGTCTTTCTGCTTATGCAGACAAAATCGAGCAGTTGAGTTTGTCTTTGCAATCAGACCAAAAGGTAATGTTGGCTGCTAATGTGTACACCACAGAAGCCGAGTTTATTCAAAAAGAGGTTTTGACTCACATTGAAGAAATCGACTGGAACAAGGGTATTAAGCAAGAGGCTCTTTCTACCAAATGGTATGAAGTGGACATTACTTCTGTAAAGAACAACCAACAACACTTGCAAGTGTCCTTCAAGAACTATGCAAGCGAGACAGCTGTGTTGGCAGTGTCGTTCATCTTGAATAACGAGATTCACACCTTGCCAGTGCCAGTACCTGCTAATTTCAACAAAGCAGTTACATTGGATTACCAAATCTTGCGATTGCTGCCATCTCGGACCGTGAAAGTGGGTGTAACCACCACAGCAACTATTGAGGTGAGTACATCTGTTAAGAGCGCTTTGGCAGAGGATAAAACCCCATGTCTCAATGCAATCAAACCACAACATGGCAAAGAATATACCCATGCTGCTGGCACAACCCACTGGTATGCCCTCTCTTTGGATTGGTTGGAGAGCCAAGTGGATTATTCAAGTCTGTATTTGGCTAACAAGAGCAACCAAACAGCTCATGTAACCATCGGTTTGGTTCCTAACTGCAACTACACCACTGGTACTACCATTACTTTGCCAATCCCAGCAGGCTTCGATTTGGGCTTAGTGGCTCCAAACCTCGTAGGTCGTCTTCTCAACGAATTGAAGCGTTTCGAGAAGTTGTACGGCAAAGTAGATGCACAAGAGGTGTATTTGGAAATCACTTCTGATCAAGCAC
Organism: Paludibacteraceae bacterium; assembly: GCA_045590995.1. Classification (GTDB taxonomy): domain Bacteria; phylum Bacteroidota; class Bacteroidia; order Bacteroidales; family Paludibacteraceae; genus Colicola. The sequence continues at coordinate 24,887 of JAZNRY010000057.1, forward strand.
TTGGCTTTGGTTTGGATGTGAAGAACGAGAGCACCAACCCATGTTTGCGCGAGGATTTGATTTCTTTCGACTGGAACAATGGTGCTACTTTGACTCCTAATAAGATTCAATGGTATGATGTGGATATTACCAAAATCAAAGATTCTGGCAAACACATCAAACTGACCTTCACCAACCCAACCAACACAATCGTATGGGTGGCTGCAGTGGTATCTATTGACTGCCCTGCTAAGTTGACCGTTCCTACAATCGTACCTGTATATCCAAATGCAAGTGTAGATAAAGTGATTGACTACAGCTTCATGGCTGCTCAACCAATAGATAACATCTACTTGGGCGTGTTGGCAGAAGAGGCATTGATTATGGGCGCAACTACAATTGATGCAACGGTTGAAGAACCAGTAGATTGCGTAAACCATGTAGAGGTGAAAGTAGGTGAGAAATATACACACAAACCAGGTACTACTTGGTATAAGTTCTCTAATGACTTGCTTGCAGATATGGGTCCTTTGCCAAAATTCACTTTCGAGAACTTGAGCAGCAATGCTATCACCTTCACAGCAGGTGCTACAGTGGATTGCAAGTATGGTATTTTGACCAAGGCGAAAGCTAAAATCCCAGCACATGTATTGGGTCAACACCTCCACAACCGTGAGTTCTCGGTGCGTATCCCACGCGAGTTCTTCCAAGCAGTTCGCAAACTCGTTGATTCAGATGTGACTGAGTTTATGCTCCAATTGACAGCCAATAACCCATTCGCTTTCAGAATTGATTCAGCATATATTGATTCATATCAAGACCTTTTATTGCCAGGTTGCTACGAGTTGAAAGCAAACGAAGATAAGTTGTTCAGAGTAAATGCAAATACATTTGAGAATTTGGAAAAATCACTCAATGTTACATTGTATAAGGAAAATCCAGCGGATGTGACTATCGAAGCAGAGGCATCTCCTGTTTTTCCTATGATGTTGAGTATTACCGAGAGCAAAACAATTCCATTTGAGGATTCTTTGGGATTGGCACGTTCTCCTACATTCTTGAACGACAAACTGAAAGAATATAGCAAATATATTGGAGATGATAAATATTGCTATATCCGTCTTAAATCAAATTACGATTTGATGATTTGCGTGGATACCGTTTGTGATACTTGTGTTCCACCTCCACCTTGTACAAATCCGCCATTGAAGTGGAATGATCCTATTTCGCTCAAATCATTGGTGGTAGGTGAGACTTACAAGTTGGATGTTACATCGATTCATAACTTCTCAGCAGCTCAAAAGAAAAAAGGTATCGCTCTTACCATCAATAACGATGTAGCAGCACGTGTTACTTTGATTACTGAGATTTACGCTGATTGTAAGGATGAGACGCCTATTTCAGGTTCTTACTCTGAGGTGACATTCAATGAGTTAGGTGATACTACAACTCGTGTACCTTATGCTAAATTCGAGAGCTTGGGTCTCACTCCAGAGCAAACAGAGATGTACCTCAAGGTGGTTAATGTTATTGTACCACCAGTACCACCAGTACCACCATGTGAGGATAGCGTTGCTGTATATGAAGCAATTTGTGCGGGTAGCACTATTACATGGAATAATCAAACTTACGATGCGCCAGGTACATATTCTGTAACTTTACAAAATGCTCAAGGATGTGATAGCGTTGTGACCTTACATCTATCTTTGATTAATCCTACTAATGAAAACATTCCAGTTTACGAGTCTAAGTGTGCTACAGACCTGCCATACACATGGTATGTAAATGGTAAGTCAATCGTTTGCGACACCTTTGGTGAGTATAAGGAGGTAGTAAGTGGCGAATGCGGTGCAACAACTTATGTATTGTACTTGTCAGAGATTAAACCAACCAACGATACTATTCCAGTTTACGAGTCTAAGTGTGCTACAGACCTGCCATACACATGGTATGTAAATGGTAAGTCAATCGTTTGCGATGCCTTTGGTGAGTATGAGGAGGTAGTAAGTGGCGAATGCGGTGCAACAACTTATGTATTGTACTTGTCTATAGATACCGACAACTGCCCTTGTGAAAACATCGAAGAGATTGACTTGTCTAAGGACTTACTCTTGTCACAATTCCAATCAAAAACATGGTATAAGGTAGATCTTGCAAAAGTAACAGGTGACCTTTCTGTACACTTTGTAAATGACTTGAGCTGTGCAGCAAGTGTTACTGCTTACACTTATGCAACTTGTGATCCTGCAAATATTGAGAACGAGATACCTCTCCACAAAGTAGAGAATCGCGAGATCGCTTTAGGTTTTGATACCTTAGCAACTTGCAGCTATGATCGTTTCTTGGATCAAACCTCTGTATATGATGTAGATGGTTATGCTTATATCTATGTGAAGGAAGTGCAAACAACGAAGCACACTGGCTATGCTGTAATCAAAGATACTATTTGCGATGGTGCTACCTATGTAGATCCTATCTTTGATGAAGAACGCGTGATTTCTTCTTTGGTTCCAGACTCTTTGACATGGACTGTTGTTAAGTCTCTCAGCCCATGCGTTGATTCTGTTTATACCTTCGAGATTACTCCTATCGTAAAACCTGAAACTATTACAGTAGCGTTCTTGGAGGAAATTGGTGCTATGCCTAAGTTGGAGGCTGGTAAGAAGGTAGATGTATCTGGTACATTAGAGACTATCCAAGCGTACTACGATACTCATCCATCTGATACCGTAGCTCCTGTAACAAAGGTTTATTGGACTGCTGGTCATGAGGATTTACTTGATTGTGATCAAACATCACACTCTATGAGCTTAGTAGTAGAGGCTGGTTGTGATTTTGAAGTTCCTGCAACACTGACCTTCCCTGTAACTTCTAATGTTGTTCCTTATGATACAATTACAACTATCTGCGAAAGCGAGTTGCCATACACATGGTATGAGCATACTCTCACAGAGGCAGGTACTTATCATGATACATTGGTTAACGCTGCAGGTTGTGATAGTATTATTGTTACATTGACCTTGAAGATTCTTCCAGAGCCAATAGAGGTAATCACCGATACTACAATCTGCCATGGTGAAAGTATTACATGGATTGATGGCAATGTTTATAATTCAACAATCCAAGGTAAGTCTTACAGCAAAGCATTCGCAGGTCACACATGCGATAGTATCGTAGGAACCTTGAACTTGACCGTATTGCCAAAACCAGACCCTATCGTGGTGAAGGATACTATTTGTCCTGGTGAGAGCAAAGACTGGAATGGTGAGATCTACGATAAGGCGGGCTCTTATACTATCACATTGGAAGATGTAGCTGGTTGCGATAGCATTGTAACCTTACACTTGACCGTTCTTCCAGAGCCAATAGAGGTAATCACTGATACTACAATCTGCCATGGTGAAAGTATTACATGGATTGATGGCAATGTTTATGATTCAACAATCCAAGGTGTGTCTTACAGCAAAGCATTCGCAGGTCACACATGCGATAGTATCGTAGGAACCTTGAACTTGACCGTATTGCCAAAACCAGACCCTATCGTGGTGAAGGATACTATTTGTCCTGGTGAAACTTTGGTATGGTATCCAAATCCAAATCTAAATGTGAAGTTTGAATATACAAAGGCAGGTACTTATTATCATGATACATTGACCAACGAGAATGGTTGCGAATATACTGCAACTTTGCATCTCTATGTGGCTGACGCAGACAATGTTCCTGAGTATGACAACTTGGATGCTGTAGGCAAATATGGCGATCGCTTGTTGCTCTTGAACTTGAACCGTTTGAACGAGTTGGCTACAGAAGATATAATTCCAGCTGTTCCAAATGCAGCAAATGTAACATGGTATCGTGTTAATGGTGAGCGTGACTCGATTGCTGACATCCTCAACGATAGAGGTGATGATGAGGCTATGCCAAATTCTAATTCGTACTACTACAACAATGCAGATGGTAGCCCATTGATGGCAGGTAACTATTATGTATTGATGAAATTGCCAGGCGCAGAAGGCGAATGTCCTACATACTTGCGTTCTGTAGAGGTAGAACTTGGTCAATCTGCATCTCTCGCACCTCAATTGGTACCAACTATCGCAAGTCCAAATGCAGATATTCGTCTGTTGAATTTGAACCCATCTGCTGTAACCGAGATTCGTGTTTACAACACCACAGGTGATTTGCAAGCTGTTTATACAGCATCTGAAGTAGCAGACTTCATGTTTAAGGCTGCAACTACATCAGGCTATTACATGGTGGAAGTACAGAGCGATGGCGAAAAAGTAACCTTACGATATATCGTTAAATAATCATGGGAGGAAAAGAAATGAAAACAAACATGAATAATAAATTATTGAAGGTAACCCTGTTGGTGGCAATTTTTGCCACCACACAGGTACCAGCCTTGTTGGCTCAATCATCCTCTACTCCAACAGACTCAGAAGTCGCTTTCGTCTATGGCTCAGGTGCTACAATGGAGATAGGTGATAGTGTAATGATTCACCGAGATAGCTTGCGCTATTTGACAGGTGAGCGTATGTCCACTTGGGTATATGGTGTTCCTCACCAAATCCGTCAATTGGGTACAAAGACCAAACCAACTGGTGTGTTGCTCCGTGGTATCTACTCTTGGATTGCTCAAGGAAGTTTGATTCCATTGAATGCACATAAGACTCAGGAGTATATCGATGCTCAACGCGCTGCCGCAGAAGCTGCCGCTGCCGCTGAGGAGGCTGCACGATTAGCCGCTGAAGAAGCTGCACGATTAGCTGCCGAAGCAGCATTGATGGAGGCTGTGTATGTAGAAGAGGATACCGTAGTGGAAGTGAAAGACACTGTAGTGCCTGACCTTCCTTTCGAAGTGAATCGTTTCTCCGTTGGTGTTCGCGGTGGTTTGGCTTCGCTGATGCCACAAACAACACCTGCAATCGGTGCGACATGGGGATTCGATGCATTGCTCGATTTGCAATATGCTCACTATTGGGCAAAGGGCAACGAGAAAATTCGTTTGGGTCTTCTCACAGGTGTGAGTGTAGGTTATATGCAGAACCAAAAGCCATTCGAGAGCAAATTGACAGAGAACTTTACTTATTCAGTAGATGGTGTAGCAGAGACAGAATATACTACTACCATTGATAAGGCAAAAGTGTTGAATCGTCAATTGCAATTGGAGGTACCTGTAATGTTCTCAATGATTACTCCTAAAGGTTTCTTCTTGAATGTAGGTCCTAAGTTTATTTTACCTGTTTATACTCCTTACGATCAAACATTGAATGGTATCAAGATTGTAGCAAAAGATGTATATACTGGCAATGTAATGACCAACCACCCTGTAATGGGAACTCTTTCAGCAGAAGAGATGGCAGAATGTAATCGTAGTGGCATGAATGGTCATCAATATGATTTGACTATCGCTGTAGGTGGTGAACTCGGTTATGAGCACCAATTGCAATCAGGTCACTCTGTAAGCGTGGGATTGTATGCTAACTATGGCGTATACAGCACCTATAAGAATGAGACAGATGGCAAGATTATTTCGATTGCACACCCACTGGAGACAGGTTCTGTTGGTCAGGTGACAGTAAATTCTGTACATGACGCTTATGCAAATAAGTTGGGTTACTTGGATCTTGGTTTGAAGGTGGCTTTCCACTTGAACTGGAAGAAGTAATTCATATTACATAGAAAGAAAAAGCGTGTCAGCAGTGACACGCTTTTTCTTGTGTAGAGTGGTGTGGCGTTGTGTATGGGACTATTTGAAGCCGAAAACGAAATATACCGCAGCTACAAGGCAGAGGGCGGCTACAATGTGATTCCATTTGATTTGCATATTAAAGGCTATCACAGAGAAGAGGATAAACACCACCAATGTAATCACCTCTTGCAGAATCTTCAGTTGCATGAGCGAGAACGGACCACCATTGCCCTCAAAACCAATCCTGTTGGCAGGCACTTGCAAGCAGTACTCGAAGAACGCAATGCCCCATGACAAAGCAATCACGCCAATCAAAGGCAGCGTCTTAAACCACGAAAACTCAGCCATCTTCAGATGACCGTACCACGCCAATGTCATAAATACATTGGACGCAATCAATAATGCTATTGTATAAAAACTATTCATGTCTTTTTTTGGATAATGGATATTGGATAATGGGGTATTGGTTATTGGATATGGGTGGGGGAGAGTTGCACCTGTATCAGCACAGGGTCATGGTCCGCATAGCGGAACATGGTATTGTCCAACCCGCGTTTGTATCCGCGACTATAGAAATAGTCGGTATTCAGGTGGTAGGCACCTACTGCCTTCACCTGTGTAGCCATGCTGGGCGAAGCAAAGACGCGGTCTAAATACCCCGCCTCGCTGCGATACACATACGAGTAGCCAGTAGAGTCGTATTTTGTCACCATATCTGCATAGCCCGCTTGTACGATTGTTTGGATAGGTTGTTCATAAGCATACGCGTTGTAATCGCCTACGAGCAGTATATCCGTGTCGCCAAAGACCTCTTCTCGCTCTATTGTATTCAGCATCACCAATAGACTGTCCACATTCACCATTCTCTTGCTATTGGACTCCTCTTCCGTTCCGCGCTTTGAGCGCAGGTGATTGATGTTCAAGACAAAGCGTTCGCCACTGCTCAACTCTTCGAATCCGCATGCCACCATGCGATAGTGGTACAGGTTATTGGTGTCGTGATAGGCATATTGTAATTCGCCATACGGACGCACGCAATCGGTACGATAGATATACCCGCAGGATAGTGTGTCGCCATTGCTCCAGCCCTGCGAGATGTAGGCATAACGCGCTTTCTTCACCTGCTTATTCAGGGCATTGACCAACATCTGAGGCGCGCTATCTCCTTTCTGAATCTCACATAGTGCGTAAATGTCAGCGTTCATATGCGCGAATGCCTTGACAATCTTCTCTGTTTGTAGTGCCTGCTGTTGTTGGGTAGTTTTAGGGTGAGCATAACCACCCAGATCATAGAAATAGTTTTGTATGTTCGCTGCGCAGATGAGCAGTCCGCCTTTGGGCATCTTGGGTTTCGCTTCGGGTTTGTTGTTGAGGAAGTTGGGCGCGTTGCCCGTCACCAGTTTGCCTGGTGCTACCACTCGTGCCGTCAGGTTCTTCAATATAGCTCCCGTGCGCACTTTGTAGTTGGTTATCTTGCACGATAGGCGCAAACTATTTTCGCGATTAGCCGCCTTGATTGCCCAATACTGGGTGCTATCTCCCTCTGCCAATCCCAAAGCGCGTTCTTCTGGTACATACAAGCGTTCTGGCGACAGAATGAGCGAGTCGTAATAGTTGCCGCAGACATACAATGGGGTAGTGATTTGCACCATCTTTCCTATATAGGAATCCCATCCCTGTGCAAACGACTCAGGAAACTGCACCTTCTCAATCGCAGAAAGCATCGTGCTGCACAACAATGCTACAATTAAAATCGTTTTTCTCATATCTAATACAATATATTTTAGACAACAATTAAGGTTATATATTAAAATATTTTTTATAGAGAACTATATACATGTTGACACTTCATATATCTCCTTGCCCTGACGGGCAGAAATCTAAATAAATCTTTTTTCCACGCTATAGCCGCGCTTTTACAAGGTACTCCGTAATATATTGCAGCCGTCTCCTCACATCGCCTTGAGCGATGCTCGTGCGACTAAATCTTCAGTAAATGAAGAAAAGACAACACTTCATATCTCCTTGCCCTACGGGCAGAAATCTAAATAAATCTTTTTTCCACACTATAGCCACGCTTTTACGAGGTACTCCGTAATAAATTGCAGCCGCTCCTTTGTCGAAATGGGCCTGCAAGATGAAACTCGCGTGCGAGTTTGGCTTGCCGCCATTTCTCCTCTCCCCAAACATTAAAAATTTTCGGGGACCCCAATGACAGTCGCTTAATCTTAAGTAAATGTGGCGGGAATAACACGAAGTGTCAATAGGTGTATAAATCCCTAAAAAAAAGAGAGGCAACTATCTTCATAGTTTCCTCTCTTTTGTGCGCAGGATGAGACTCGAACTCACACGGTCTTGCGACCACTACCCCCTCAAAGTAGCGTGTATACCAATTTCACCACCTGCGCGTCGTCGGAATTGGCTTGCAACAATGAAATGCGCTCAGCGCATTTGGGTTGCCGCCATTCCTCCTCTCAAATCGAAAGTAACTTTCGATTTGGTTTTATAGGGAATGCAATCTTAAGATTGCGTATTTGTAAGATCACTTTTTTCCTTACGGAATCAGGTTGTGCCCAAAACAGGACTCGAACCTGCACGTCTCTCAACACTCGCACCTGAAACGAGCGCGTCTACCAATTCCGCCATTTGGGCTTCGTCGGAATTGGCTTGCAACAAAGAAATGCACTTCGCGCATTTAGGTTGCCGCCATTCCTCCTCTTAACTCGGGCTCACATCGACCCCAAAAATCGAAAGATTTTTCGGGGACCCCGCTGAAGCCCTCGTTAGTTATTATGGTTTAATGACCAATAAGGATTGTTTTAAGTTGATTCAAAGACCTTTTTAGAAAAATAAAGCAGGAACTGTGTCCTGCTCATTTCTATAGAGCGGCAAACGAGACTCGAACTCGCGACCCCAACCTTGGCAAGGTTGTGCTCTACCAACTGAGCTATTGCCGCAAAATGTTTAAGAACATCGCTCTCAACCGAAAGCGAGTGCAAAGGTACTGCTTTTTTTTGACATGACCAAATATTTTGAGAAAAAAATGCAAAAAATGTGCTTTTTTCTTCATTTTTGTGTGATATTTGCCAAAAAAGCCGTACCTTTGCACCACTTTTAGCGTGTTTATGAAACGAACAGAAGAAGAAATAGAGCTTATCCGTTTGCGTGCTCGTTTGACCAAACGATTTCACAAAGCGTGTGCCGATTATGGATTGATTGCCGATGGCGATCATATCTTGGTGGGCGTGAGTGGCGGCAAGGATTCGCTGGCATTGGTGGAGTTTTTGGGTAGGCGTGCGCAAGTCTATGTGCCGCGTTTTAGGGTAACGGCTGTATATGTGCGCCTCAAGGAGCGTTCGTATCAGTCCGACATCGCATATCTACAGCGCTTTTGCGCGAGCGCGCGTGTACCTTTTATCGTACGCGATACGGAGATTGGTGCGGAGGAGAAGAAGGACCCCTGTTTTCTTTGCTCGTGGTATAGGCGCAAAGCCCTATTTGATGTGGCGCAAGAATTGGGGTGCAATAAGATTGCCTTGGGGCATCACAAAGATGATATCGTGGAGACACTGCTGATGAACTTGATTTTTCAGGGCAGCATAGGTACTATTCCTCCGCTCTTGCAAATGGAGAAGATGCCTATTCAGATGATTCGTCCGCTCTGCCTGTTGGAGGAAAGCGATATTGCTCGCTATGCGGAATTGAGTGGCTATGAGAAGCAATTGAAGGCGTGTCCGTTTGAGAAAGAGAGCAACCGCACGCAGATGAAGCATCTGGTTTCCCAACTCGAGCAACTTAATCCCAATGTCCGCGACTCTATCTGGGGGGCGATGGAGAATATCAAAACCGACTATCTCCCAAAGCGGAAGTGACCGCTTTTTTTTACTGGCAGCCGGCATCCGGCGTCTGGCATCTGGCATTTGGCATCCGGCGTCTGGCGTCCAGCAGCCGGCATCCGGCATCCGGCATCCGATAGTTTATAGCCATTTCGCCAGTTCTTCGTAGTAGCGAGGCGATACGGGTATGGATTGTGCTTGTGGGGTGTTGAGTTCGGCGGTAATCATGCCCTCTTTGTCGCGGCGCAAGACTTTGATATGTTGCGGGTTGATGTAGTAGCTGCGTTGGCAACGGATAAGTCCGTGCTTGTGCATGAGTTCTTCCAGTGACTTCATTGACGCACGCAGCGCGTATTCTTTTGGGCGGTCGCCTTCCATGTAGCGGATATGTACATAGTTCTCTTCGGCCTTGATGTATAGCACGGCAGAAGAAGCAATCATGAGTTTCACGCGTTGGGTATTATCCACAAAGCGCATGAGCGAGTCATCGTAGGTGGCTTGCTCTTCTTTTTGTGCCATATACGCCATGGAGAGGTTGAAGATAACATAGGGATAGATGCATATGATGAGTAACGCATATAGCGATTGTCCCACTACATGGAAGTAGGGTAAAGCGCCTTTGTGCATCAGTGTAAGATAGAGTGCCATAAACATACTCATGGCAACGAGTTCTGCCACTTCCCAATATACATAGCGTGCCCAATTGAGTCGCAATTGGTGGTGTGAGAGTACCATCATCAGTGCGCGCGAGATGAGCATCACGCCAAGCAAAATGCACATGATAATGGTGGTGTTGAAGCTGAGCATGCCTTGCTCCATTTGGAGTAGGGTGGTGGCGTGTGATGGTTGGTAGATGAGCACGAAGCAGAGGAAGAATGCGGGTATGCCCAATATGTAGAGCAATTGGTTGCCCAGTTTGCGAAAAATAGCAGGTAATTTGTTCATAATTTAGTGTATTTGTTTGGTGTGACGAAATGGCAGATAGGGATGTTTTGTCACAAATATGCGTATTTTGTCACTATATTTGTGTTTTTAACAAAAACCGTGCCATACTATCACAAAAGTTTGTGTAGGCAGAAAATTGGCAGTAATTTTGCGGCGGATTTCGTAGTAAAAAGACAATAATAATGTTTTTTTTATGAAAGACAACATAGACAACAATTCCGCTCGCCAACATTGCGAGCGGTGAGGAAGTCTAAATAACGCAGATGTTATTTCAGTTGTTATTAAAGAAAATATGAATATGAAAAAGATTGTTGCTTTAGGTGATTCGATTATGAAGGGTGTATTGCTTCGTTCGCAGGGCGAGCGTTGCCATTATTCTTTAGCAGATAAGAGTATCGCGGCGTGCTGTGCTGAGCAGTTGGGCTGCGAGTGTCTTAACTTGGGCAAGATGGGTTGTACGATAGAAGCAGGCGAGCGTATATTAGATAGGTACTTGGATAAGATGTCAGGCGCACGATATGTACTGCTGGAGTATGGCGGTAACGATAGTGATTACAATTGGCAGGAGATAGCCGAGGCGCCTGAGAAGGAGCACTTTCCACGCACGCGTTTGGAGGTGTTTGAGCAGGTGTATGAGCGTGTGATCAATAAGATAAAAGCGATGGGGGCGATACCGCTTGTGCTATCCTTGCCACCCATGGATGCCGAGCGGTATTTTGCCTTCTTTTCGCAGAAGTGGGAAGAGGGTTTTCGTGCGAATGTGATGCGTTGGTTAGGAGGTTCGACCAATACGATTATGTCGGGTCATGAGTTGTATAATCTGGCGACGATGCGTGTCGCGCAACGCACAGGTGCACAATGGATTGATGTGACGAGCGAACTGCTCAAGGAGCATAACTTCCGCGCTTATCTGTGCGACGATGGTATCCATCCGAATGAGCGTGGGCAACGCATGATTGCAGAGGTGATACTCGCCGCGATGAAGTAGGTGTGATCTTATAGTGAAAGTTGCTGAATAACCTAAAGGACGATTATTTTTTAGGGAACTATATACATGTTGACACCTAATATCTCCTTGCCCTATGGGCAGAAATCTAAATAAATCTTTTTTTCCACACTATAGCCACGCTTTTACAAGGTACTCCGTAATATATTACCACCGCTCCTCATTTCGCCTCATGCGAAACTCGTGCGCTTAATCTTAAGTAAATGCGGAGAAGACAATAGGAAGTGTCAATTGATATATAAATCCCATTTTTTATAACGAAACACCGACAACTTGCGCGGCAATCAAAAGCACCCCAAAAAG
>JAZNRY010000058.1:0-3722 GCA_045590995.1 Paludibacteraceae bacterium
GTACGTAGTTGAGTCTACTGGTTTGTTCCTCTCTAAAGACAAAGCTCAAGCTCACTTGGAGGCTGGTGCTAAATATGTAGTTATGTCTGCTCCTTCTAAGGACGACACTCCAATGTTCGTTTGCGGTGTAAACGAGAAGACTTACGTTAAGGGTACACAATTCGTATCTAACGCTTCTTGCACCACTAACTGCTTGGCTCCTATCGCTAAGGTGTTGAACGACAAATGCGGTATCACCGCTGGTTTGATGACTACTGTTCACTCTACCACCGCTACTCAAAAGACTGTTGATGGTCCATCTTTGAAGGACTGGCGTGGTGGCCGTGCAGCTTCTGGCAACATCATTCCTTCTTCTACAGGTGCTGCTAAGGCTGTAGGTAAAGTTATTCCTGAACTCAACGGCAAACTCACTGGTATGTCTATGCGCGTTCCTACTTTGGACGTTTCTGTAGTTGATCTTACTGTTAACTTGGCTAAGCCAGCTACTTATGCTGAGATCTGCGCAGCTATGAAAGAGGCTGCTGAAGGCGAGTTGAAGGGCGTACTTGGTTACACTGAGGATGCAGTTGTATCTAGCGACTTCTTGGGTGACACCCGTACATCTATCTTCGATGCTAAGGCTGGTATCGCTTTGACAGACACCTTCGTTAAGGTTGTTAGCTGGTACGACAACGAGATCGGTTACTCTAACAAGGTTCTCGATCTCATCGCTCACATGGCTACTGTAAACGCTTAATCCCAATACACTTAAAAAAGAGGCACCTCACGAACGAGTGTGCCTCTTTTTCGTATTATATGGCATCAAAAAAATAGTTTTCAGCTTTCAGTTTTCAGCTTTTACTTTTTCAGCATCTCCACAATATCCTTCTCAATCTTCATGGGTTTGGTGGCGGGAGCATATCGCTTAATCACACTCCCGTCGCGCGAAACGAGAAACTTCGTGAAGTTCCATTTAATCTTTCTGCCGAAGCAGCCACCTGCTTGAGCTTTCAGGAAGGTATAAAGCGGATGCTCGTTGTCGCCGTTCACCTCAATCTTCTTCATCAGTGGGAAGGTCACTCCGAAGTTGATTTGACAGAACTGCTCAATCTCCGTATCTGTGCCTGGCTCTTGGTGCGCAAACTGGTCACAAGGGAAGCCAATCACCACTAAACCAGCGTCTTTGTACTTCTGGTACAATGCTTCCAGTTCTTTGTACTGAGGGGTAAAACCGCACTTGCTGGCGGTATTGACTATCAATAGCACTTTGCCACGATAGTCTGCAAACGACTTTTCTACACCGCGATTGGTGAGTGCCGCGAAATCATAGATAGTTGTCATAAGGCATTAGGTTTTTTAATTTTTCATTTTATGGGCAAAAATTATGCCATTAAAGAAATAGGTATCCACCGCTTATCCACCGCTTATCCACCCGATAATGATTCGTGAACGATGACTGATATATATAAACAAAACTCATCGCTCACGAATGAGCGATGAGTTATTGTATCGTAGAATAATATCTTACTTGCTGAGAGCAAGTGCTACGTTCACTGCGCAAGCAACGGTGCAACCTACCATTGGGTTATTACCAATACCGAGCAAGCCCATCATCTCAACGTGTGCAGGCACTGAAGAAGAACCAGCAAATTGAGCGTCAGAGTGCATACGACCCAAAGTATCGGTCATACCATAAGAAGCAGGACCTGCAGCCATGTTATCTGGGTGCAAGGTACGGCCTGTACCACCACCTGAAGCTACAGAGAAGTATGGTTTGCCCTTCAATACGCGCTCTTTCTTATAGGTACCAGCTACTGGGTGTTGGAAACGAGTTGGGTTGGTAGAGTTACCTGTGATAGAAACATCTACATTCTCGTGCCACATGATAGCCACACCTTCGCGTACATCGTCAGCACCATAGCAGTTCACCTTAGCGCGTGGACCGTTGCTATAAGGTTTTTGACGAACCACTTTCAACTCGCCAGTAGCGTAGTCGAACTCGGTTTGTACATAGGTGAAACCGTTGATACGGCTGATGATCATAGCAGCGTCTTTGCCAAGACCGTTGAGGATAATACGAAGTGGTTTTTGGCGAACTTTGTTAGCCATCTCTGCAATCTTGATAGCACCCTCAGCAGCAGCGAAAGACTCGTGACCTGCCAAGAAAGCAAAGCACTCGGTCTCCTCGCGGAGCAGACGAGCTGCCAAGTTACCGTGACCAATACCTACAAGGCGGTCATCAGCCACAGAACCTGGGATACAGAATGCTTGCAAACCGATACCGATTGCCTCAGCAGCATCAGCAGCGTTCTTGCAACCTTTCTTAATAGCGATAGCAGAACCTACAACATAAGCCCACTTAGCGTTCTCAAAGCAAATCATTTGGGTCTCCTCGCAAGTCATGTAAGGATCCAAACCGTATTGCTCGCAAATTTGATTCGCCTCTTCGATAGAAGCAATACCATGTGCGTTAAGCGCAGCGAGAACTTGTGCCTCGCGGCGGTTTTGTGATTCAAATTGAACTGGACGTATCATAATTTTGCTCCTTTCTGATTACTCATGACGTGGGTCAATAAATTTAACTGCACCTTGCTCTGCGGTGGTACGACCGTAGGTACCAGTAACTTTCTTCAGGGCCTCGTCTGCTGGTACGCCTTTCTTGATAGCGTCCATGAACTTACCCATGTGAACGAACTCATAACCGCAAGTCTCGTTGTCTGCATCGAGGTATTGTTTGGTGATATAACCCTCGGTCAATTGGAGATAACGAGCACCTTTTGCCTTGGTAGAGAAGAGTGTACCTGTTTGAGATACAAGACCCTTACCCAAGTCTTCCAAGCCAGCACCGATAGCCAAACCGCCCTCAGAGAAAGCAGATTGTGTACGGCCGTATACGATTTGGAGGAACAACTCGCGCATAGCAGTATTGATAGCATCGCATACGAGGTCGGTATTGAGTGCCTCAAGGATAGTCTTACCTACGAGAATCTCGCTTGCCATAGCAGCAGAGTGAGTCATACCAGAGCAACCGATGGTTTCCACCAATGCCTCTTCGATGATACCGTTCTTTACATTCAAACTAAGTTTGCACGCACCTTGTTGTGGAGCGCACCAACCAATACCGTGAGTCATACCAGAGATGTCAGCGATCTCTTTGGCTTTCACCCACTTACCCTCTTCTGGGATTGGAGCTGGACCATGGTTAGGTCCTTTAGCTACTTGGCACATTTCCTGTACCTCTTTGCTGTAAATCATAATTCTTGTTAGTTTTATTTGTTAAATTGTTTCAAAGTTTCAGGATTTCATTGAAATAGCGCAACGCGCGTGGAACAGTGAGACATTTTCAACCACAAACGGAGTTTACGCAATTTCGGGTGCAAAATTACGAAAAAGTTTGGATATATGCAAATAAAATCGAATATTTTGCTAAATACGGGTATTTTTGTATGATTCCTGAGAGTGATTTAGAAAAGGATGGGAGCCGAAAAAAGTGCTGTTTATTAAGATTGTCCTCTCTTTTTCCTCTCTTATACCTTGCCTAATTTTACCGACCGACGACCGAGAGAACTCCGAAGGAACTCCGACTCAACTCCCCGTGACCCAAAAGTGACTAAACCTGAAAAAGGTTGACTCGATTACTGATATATAATCTTAAAAAACGTACTTTTTTGACTCGTTTCCTGAAAAGGTTGACTGGAGTCCTAAAAAGGTTGACTCTTTGAAAGAGGATGCAAAGATACTAC
>JAZNRY010000059.1:0-26031 GCA_045590995.1 Paludibacteraceae bacterium
CAACTCCTTGGCTCACAGAACGACATGGCTACGATCCGACTTGGGTGAGAAGGTGAAGGGTGAGAGGTGAGAAGGTGAAAGTGAAAATAAGTCGATTATGATTGAATATATAAAAGGAGATTTGACAGTTTTGAGTCCTACTTGTGCGGTGATAGAAGCAGCAGGAGTAGGATATGCTATTAACATCGCTTTGCCAAGCTATTCAGCACTCGTGGGCAAAGAAGGACAAGTAACCAAACTATTCGTAACGGAAATCATCCGTGAAGATACACACGACTTGTTCGGTTTCTTCACCACAGGCGAACGCGAGTTGTTTGTCATGCTGATGACCGTAAGCGGCATCGGTGCGAACACCGCCCGCATGATTATGTCGGCATACACCGCCACAGAGATACGACAAATAATCGCCACAGGCAATGCGCGCGCACTATCGCAAGTCAAAGGTCTGGGTCCAAAGACAGCACAACGAATCATTGTGGACCTGAAAGACAAAGTGCTGAAGATTGACCTTGGTTCTGAAGCGAACCAAGGCAGTTTAGAGGACGCCGCAAGCGGCTACAGTTTAGAGTTGAAAGGCGAGGATAGCGAAGTTAAGCAAGAGGCGGTGAGTGCGCTGACGATGTTAGGCTTCGCCGCGGCTGCCAGTGGGAAAGTGGTGGATAAAATACTGAAAGAAGATTCAAGCGCAAGCGTGGAGAAAGTGATAAAAATGGCGTTGAAAATGCTGTAGGAGACCGCTGCGCTGTTAGAGGTTAGACCGCTGCGCTGTTAGAAGTTAGATTAAAGACAAAGTGAAAGGTAAGGATATAGTGAAAAGGCTATTTATTATATTTTTGAGCGTGTTGCCGTTGGTGGCGTGGGCGCAGGAGGTGGATACATTGGAAATGGTGGTGGATACCGCCATCATGGCTCCTATGCAAGTGAAAGGAATAGGAGTGAACAACTATGACGACCTAAATCGCGTGCCCAGTAGTCTGGATTTGCAAGACCCCGAGAATGTGAAGACAACCATAGAGTATGACCCCGCAGCAGGCTGCTATGTGGTGCGGACACGCATAGGCGATGTGGAGATTGCTACCCCCTACATGATGACCGAAACCGAATACCGCGCCTACTCAGAACGACAAGAAATGGGGAAATACTGGCAAAGCAAAATAGGCGAAGTAGAACACAACAACGAAAGCAAATTCGATATCACCGATATGAAATTCAATATCGGTCCCGCAGACAAAATCTTTGGTCCCGGCGGCGTGCAAGTGAAACTGCAAGGTTCGGCAGAACTGCTCTTCGGCTTCAAACACCAATTCATTGACAACCCCTCGCTCACACAGCGTGCGCGAAACAATAACATCTTTGATTTCGACGAGAAGATACAACTGAGCGTAAACGGTAAGGTAGGCGATAAGTTGAACTTCAACATGAGCTACAATACCGAGGCGTCGTTCAGCTTCGATCAGCAGAACTTGAAGCTGAACTTCAAAGGACAAGAGGACGATATTATTCAATCAATAGAGGCGGGTAATGTATCTATGACCTTGAATAATAGTTTGATACGCGGAAGTAGTGCGCTGTTTGGTATAAAAACCGATTTGAAGTTTGGCAAGTTGCGCGTGCAGGCGTTGGTGTCGCAACAGAACTCCGAAAGTCAAACCGTGTCGAGCAAAGGCGGTGCGCAGACAACGAACTTTGAAGTGGCAATTGATAGTTATGATGAAAACCGCCACTTCTTCCTGAGTTACTATTTCCGCGACCACTACGAACAAGCCATGAAATCGTTGCCCTACATAGCCAGTGGTGTGACGATCAATCGCATTGAAGTGTGGGTGACAAATAAGCGCGCTAACTACGATGAGGCGCGAAACATCGTGGCATTGACGGACTTGGGTGAATATGACCCCGCACACATACAAGACGCACGCTGGACCGCTGTGGTAGGTGCGCGCACCCCCTACAACAAAGCCAATACGCTCTACGAGCAATTGACACAAGGCAATCCAGCGGTGCGCGATATACAGCAAGTGAGCAGCGTGATGCAGAGCCTAACAGGCATGGAAGTGGGAGAAGACTACGAAAAGATAGAGTCGGCGCGTCTGTTGAGTAGCAGCGAATACACACTGAATGCGGCGTTGGGTTATATCTCTCTGCGTTCGGCACTAAACCAAGATGAAGTGCTGGCGGTGGCATACGAATATACCTATGCGGGACAAGTGTATCAAGTGGGTGAGTTCTCAACGGATGCGGGCGAGTCGCTGAAAGCACCGAACGCCTTGCTGCTGAAAATGCTGAAGAGCAGCAATAATGCACCCTATATGAAAAACAAAGGTACTTGGGACTTGATGATGAAGAACATTTACTCGATTGGCGCAAGTCAGATGAGTAGCGATAAGTTTGAGTTGTATGTCCAATACCGCAACGACTCGGTGGGTACCGATGTGCAATACCTGATGGAAGGTGCCATCAAAGGCAAACAACTGATTCGCGTGATGGGTCTTGACCGTTTGGACTCGCGCAACAACTCCTCGCCCGATGGACGCTTTGACTATGTGGAAGGCTATACGGCCTTGTCTTCTTCGGGTAGGATAATCTTCCCCGTGCTGGAGCCCTTCGGTAGTCACTTGGCACGCGAGATAGGCGATGCACGCGTGGCAGAGAAATATGTGTTCCAAGAGTTGTACGACTCGACCTTGGTGAGCGCACAGGAATACACGGAGAAGAACAAGTTTACCTTGGTGGGTAAATACCAAGGTTCGGCAGGCAATGAGATACGACTGAATGCGATGAATGTGCCTCGCGGAAGTGTGGTCGTGACAGCAGGCGGTGCGACCCTTGTGGAGAATGTGGATTACACGGTGGACTACACCATGGGAACTGTGACGATATTGAACCAATCCATCTTGGAGTCGGGAACGAATGTGGATGTGAAGTTGGAGAATCAGGCATTGTTCTCTATGCAGCGTAAGTCGTTGTTCGGCGCACACTTGGAATATGAGTTCAATAAAGACCTGACCGTCGGCGGTACGATTATGCACATGAACGAGCGACCACTGACAACCAAAGTGAATACGGGTAGCGAGCCGTTGGCAAACACGATATGGGGTGTGAATGCGAGTTGGAAAACGGAACTGCAGTGGCTGACATTGCTGATAGACAAAGTGCCTTGGATCAATGCTACTGCACCTTCTACCTTCCAAATCAATGCCGAGTTCGCCCACTTGATACCCGGTCATACGAAAGAAGTAGGACAGGTGGGTACCGCCTATGTGGATGACTTCGAAGCGACAAAGACAAATATCGACATACACTATCCAAGTTATTGGCGTTTGGCTTCTACACCAAACATGAATCGCTTCCCTGAGCATGCCCTGAGCGACTCGATAGACTACAACAAGAACCGTGCGCTATTGGCATGGTACACGGTGGACCCTATTTTTGGTAAGCCAAGTAGCAACACACCTAAGCACATAAAGGACAACATAGAACTGATGTGCGACCACCGCACGCGTACCGTATATGAGCAAGAGGTGTACCCCAATAAACAAGTGATGGCCAATGCCGATTCGCGTTTGGCAGTATTGAACCTGAGCTACTACCCCGATGAGCGTGGTCCGTATAACATTTCAGCCAATGAAATAGGCTATGACGGCAAATTGACCAACCCTCAGTCGCGCTGGGGTGGTATCATGCGAAAGTTGGATAACACGGATTTTGAGAAAGCGAATATTGAGTATATCGAGTTTTGGCTGATGGACCCATTCTTGACGAATCCCGATGCGACTTATGAGGGCGGTGATTTGTACATCGACTTGGGTGATGTGAGTGAAGATATATTACGCGACGGCAAGAAGAGTTTTGAGCATGGCTTGCCGCTGAATGATGCGGATGAGAACATGGTGGAAACGACCGTATGGGGTCGCGCTCCTCGCACGACGAGTACCGTGGTGGCTTTTGCCAACGAAGCAGGCGCACGAGAAAAGCAGGATGTGGGAATGGATGGATTGAGTACGCAACAAGAGTTGGATCCACTTCTGACTTATTATAGAGGTCGCAACCCATACAGGGAGTATCTGGAAGCACTGCGCAGTCGGGTGGATCTTGCCGTGCAAGAGTTGTGGGTAGATGATCCGTTCTCGCCACTGAATGACCCAGCAGGTGATGACTACCACTATTATCGTGGCGATGACTACGATGAAAAGGAAACACCGATTTTGTTGCGCTATAAACGCTATAATGGTACAGAAGGCAACTCGCCAGAGGCTCAGAGCAATGAACCCTATGGTACGGCTTCGACATTATATCCCGACATAGAGGATATCAATAACGACAATACGCTCAACGATAGCGAGCGCTTCTATCGTTATCATATCTCGTTGCGCAAGCAGGATATGATGCGCGTAGGTCAGCAACATATCGCCAGCATCATGGAAACGAATGTGAAGTTGCGCAACGATGAGGTGGTGCCTGTGAAGTGGTATCAGTTTAAGATTCCATTGAAGGGCGATAGCGCGACTATGCAGAAGGTGGGTAATATCCGCAACTTCAAGTCGATTCGCTTTGCGCGTATCTTTATGACCAACTTCAAACAGGAAACGCATATCCGCTTTGCCTCGTTTGACTTGGTGCGTGGCGAATGGCGCAACTACACGAAAGGCTTGTATCAAGATGTGGCAAATAATCAGTTCAATATAGCCAACCCTTATAGCTCAAATGGGTCGTTGGATGTGCAGGCGGTGAATATAGAGGAGAACTCCAATCGCACGCCTGTGAACTATGTGTTGCCGCCTGGTATCTCTCGCCAGACAGACCCCGGACAAGCACAGTTGATCGCACAAAATGAGCAAGCAATGGTGCTGAAAGTGAATTACTTGCAGCCCAAAGACGCGCGCGCGGTGTATAAGAATGTGACCTATGACATGCGTCAGTATAAGCGTTTGCAGATGTTCGTACACGCAGAATGTATGCCCGATTATGAGGCGATACGGGACAAGGACTTGACCTGTTTTATTCGTTTGGGTTCGGACTTGAAGAATAACTACTATGAGTATGAGATACCGCTGGTACTGACTCCAGAGGGTTTGTACAACAACGAGAGTGCTGCGGATAGGTTGAAAGTGTGGTTGCAGGAGAATACATTTGATTTTCCATTGAGTGTGTTCACCGATGCCAAGAACGCTCGCAACAGAGCAAAACGCGCAGGCAATACGAATGTGGGTAATACGATACCGTATGAGATATACGATCCAGAGAAACTGGACAACAAGATTACCGTAATGGGTAATCCAACTCTGGAGGAAGTGCAGGCAATCATGATTGGTGTGCGCAATAATACGATCCGCGAAGTGAGTGGCGAGGTATGGGTGAACGAGTTGCGCCTCAGTCAGTTCAATGAGCAAGGTGGTGTTGCCGCTATGGCTAATGCGGCATTGAGTGTGAGCGACATCGCCCAAGTGAATGTGGCAGGTCGTTTGGAAACCGCAGGATATGGAAGCATAGAGTCGAATGTGCTGGATAGGAATATGGACAATATGTACCAGTTGTCGGTAAGTGCCGCCTTGGAAGCAGGACGCTTGTTCCCAGAGAAAGCCAAATTGCAAATACCATTGTATGTGTCGTATTCCAACGAGACGCTATCGCCTAATTACGATCCATTGGATACGGATATGAAACTCTCGGAGAGCTTGGAGAACTATGAGACCAAAGTCGAGAAGGATTCCATCACAGAAATGGCCAATACGGTGCAAGAGACAACCAGCTTCTCGGTGACGAACATGAAGGTGGATATTCACTCGAAGAAACAAAATATGTTCTACGACCCTGCCAACTTCTCCATTTCGGCAAGCTATAACAAGCAAAATCAACATACGCCAGAGATAGAGCAAGACTTGGTAATTGACCAAAAGGGTTCGTTCAACTATTCATACAATTTCAATCCGAAACCATGGGAGCCATTCAAGAATGTGAAAGGTGTGGACAAAGTGAAGTTCCTCAAAGAGATGAATTTCTACTATTTGCCACAATCGTGGGCATTCAATACTACGATGCATCGTACCTTCACACATATGAAGATGCGCGATTTCTCGGTGGAAGCAACGGGTGGTGCAGACATGGATTTGACATTCTCGAAAGACTTTACTTGGGATAGGAACTTTGACTTCAAGTACGACTTGACCAAGAATATGAAGTTTACCTTCCAGACGGCGATGAACTCAACTGTGGATGAGGGAAAATATACGCCAGAGATTATCAATATGTATGAGGAGTTGCGTTTCAACAACAACTACTACGAGGCGTGGAAGGACTCTATTCAACGCAGTTTGGCTACATGGGGTACACCATACACTTATCAACAGTTGTTCTCGGCATCGTGGAATGTGCCGCTGAATCGTATTCCATATTTGGAGGCGATTACCGCCAATGCTTCGTACAACGCTACCTATAATTGGAACCGCACGGTGCAATCTTCTGCCAGTGAAACGGCAGATTTGGGCAATGTGGTAAGTAGTACGCGCGCATGGCAAGTGGATGGAGGTTTGAACTTTGAGACATTGTATGGCAAGTCGAAGTACTGGAAGCAACTCTCGCAGCGCTTTACACAGCGTTCGCGTCGTCGTCCGTTCCGTGCGAAGACCTACAACGAAACCATCACACTGGTGGCAGGCGAGGCAAAAGAGATTACCCACAAGTTGGGCAGCGAAACGGTGGAAGTGAGTGCTGTGACGGAAGGCGGAAAGAAGGTGAAAGTGAAAGTGAAAACGCTTTCTGCAACACAAGTGTCGGTGACTGCAAAAGAGAACTTGGAAAATGTGCAATTAACCGTGAAGACAGTAGATGCTAATCAGCGTTCGGCAGCCGAAAAGGCAATGGATATGGCGGCATATTTCGGTACGATGTTGCGCAAAGTGCAGGTGACTTATCGCAATACCAATTCGCTCACTTTGCCTGGCTTTGCGCCGCAAGCAGGCTTCATGGGACAAACAAAGTTCAATGATCTCTATGCGCCAGGTTTTGATTTTGCTTTCGGATTCTTTGATGACAATTTTGTGGAGAAAGCCAAAAGAAATGGTTGGTTGTCGGGTGATACAATGGTGGTGCAGCCCGCTTCGCGCACGATGACGAATGACTTTGATGTGAAAGTGTCGCTCGAACCATTCCCTGGCTTCAAGATTCAGGTGAATGGCAAACGCTATGCAGCTGAGTCTTCCTCGATTATTTACTCGTTTAACCAACTGCAAGAGAATATGACGGGTTCGTTCAATATCACGCAGGTGGCACTCGGTACGGCTTTCAAAGGTATCGGCTCTGCCGATGAGAATTTTGCTTCGGAGGTATTTGACCAGTTCCTGCATAACAGAGATATTATGATGAGTCGTGTGCAAGGGCAGTATAAGGATTTGAGGTATCCTAATGCTGGATTTATTCCTGCCGAATTGCGCGGAAAGTCATATGATCGCAAGTACGGTGCGGTAGGTAATAACACGGCCGATGTGTTGGTGCCTGCGTTCTTGGCAGCATATACAGGGCGCGACCCATATCGTGTGAAGTTGAATCCATTTATGAGTTTGTTGCAGGTGTTGCCTAACTGGTCGGTGACTTTTGACGGCTTGGGCAAGTTGCCATGGATGCGCGAACACTTCAAATCGGTGAATATCACCCATGCGTATAGTTGTAAGTATGCGATAGGTAGTTATTCGAGCTATTCTACTTGGCTGCCAGCTCTGGAATTGAGCAACAAACAAGTCGGCTTTATTCGTGATGTGGAAACAGAGAATCCGATTCCGTCTTCCGCTTACGATATTTCTTCGGTGAACTTGTCGGAGAGTTTCTCGCCGCTCATTGGTGTGAATATGACCATGAAGAACTCGCTTTCCGCAAAAGTGGAGTATCGCAAGCAGCGTAATATATCGCTGAATGTAACCTCTGTGCAGATTAGCGAGGGACATACGGATGAGTTTGTGATAGGTGCGGGTTATACGATAAAGGATTTGAGTTTTATCGCCAAGACCAAAGCGGGACAAAAGAAAGTGAGCAACGACTTGAAGTTGAATGTGGATGTAAGTTACAAAGACATTAAGACTTTGCTGCGTAAGGTGGAAGAGAATATCACCCAAGCAAGTTCGGGTAACAAGGTCTTTGGCATAAAAGTGAGTGCAGACTATGTGCTGTCGCAAAAGATTAACTTGCAACTCTTCTACGATCACCAAGGTACCACGCCGCTGATTTCTTCTTCTTATCCAATAAAGGCAGATAACTTTGGTATCAATATCAAGTTGATGCTGACTCGATAGTATGTTTAAGGTAGGCATAATCGGTCCAGAGTCCACAGGCAAAAGTACATTGTCGAGGTATTTGGCTAATCGTTACGATGGTTTGTTGGTGCCCGAGTACGCGCGCATATATTTAGAGGAGCGCGCGGGTGGGCGCGAGCGCGCGTACGCATACACGCGAGAAGATGTGCTGCGGATAGCGGAGTATCAGGTGGAACAACTGCGCGAACTTTTAGCCGAAGATGCGCCGAAGATACGCCGAAGATACGCCTTTTTTGATACAGAACTGATAATCACGAAAGTTTGGTTGCTGCATAAGTATGGCGAGTGTCCTGCTTTCATAGAGGAGGCGTTGCGGAAATATCCGATGGATGTGTATCTATTGTGCTATCCCGATTTGGAGTGGGAGCCAGACCCTGTGCGCGAGAACCCGAATATACGCGAGTACTTGTTTGATTGGTATGAACGGGAGGTGCAGGCGCTGGATGTGCCGTATTATATTATACGGCATGGGGAGAAGGGAAAGGTGAAAACTGAAAAGTGAAAGGTGGAAGGTGAGAAGTGGAAGGTGAAAAGTGCAAAAAAGCGTAAAAATGCGATAATTTTTCACTTTTTTGCGAAAATATTTGGTCATGTCAAAAAAAAGCAGTACCTTTGCACTCGCTTTCGAAAAGAAGCATGGTCCGTTAGCTCAACTGAATAGAGTACCACACTACGGATGTGGGGGTTGCAGGTTTGAATCCTGCACGGATCACAAACAAAACGAAAAAATCACGCAAGAATTAATTCTTTGGCGTGATTTTTTTGTTTTGTTTGTAAGACATCGCGTCGAAGGGCGATGGATTACGAAGAAATCCTATGCACGGATCACGAAGAAAAGACCGCTGAATGGCGGTCTTTTTTGTTGTTGGTTATGGGGTGGATTACGATGTCCTATTGGGCTTTCGGATTCTGGAAACCAGAAGTCAGGTGATAACCCTATTATTTTTCGGGTCGGAGGACATACAGAGAAGGCAAGTTGCGTCCTTTCTCGTCGAAGTCCAGTCCGTAGCCAAGTACGAATTTGGTGGGAATAGATTTGCCAATGTATTTAGGTGTGGCATCGGGGTACTGCAACGCATCTGGCTTGAAGAGGAAGGAGGTGAGTTCTACCGAACGAGCACCTTCGTCTTTGAGCTGCTGGATGAAGCCATGCATGGTGAGTCCAGTGTCCACAATGTCTTCGATGACAATGACATCGCGGTCTTTGATTGGCGTTTGCAGCGGAATGAGCATGTTCACTTTGCCCGTGGTGGCTGTTCCTTCGTAGGATTTGAGGCGAACGAAGGTGATTTCAGCGGGTAGGGTGATGTGCTTGAAGAGGTCGGAGGCGTAGATGAATGCGCCGTTGAGTACGCAGATAAACAGTGGCTCGCGACCTGCATAATCGGTGTTGATACGCTCCGCTACTTCGGATACGATAGTGGCAATCTCTTGTTGGGACAAATACTCATCAAAGATGAGATTGTTGACTGTTACGCTCTGCATGGAATGAAGAATATTTTAAATTAAAGTGCAAAATTACTGCTTTTTTGGGATATTCGCAAGTGCGAGATGTGTTTTCTTATGAAAAAAATAGGAGTTTTTGGCATAGTGTTTGCATAATTGAAAAAAAAGTAGTACCTTTGTAGGCGATAAAGTAGGCAATAGGCTGTGAGTAATTGGATATTGGCAATTGGTTATTGGCTATTGGCTATAGGTATTAACGGATAATTATTAAAGGAATACAATAATGAAAAACGAAGAACTCGAAAAAGTATTGGCTATTGCTGAGCAATGGACCAAAGAGCCTTATGATGCGGACACCCGCGCTGCGGTCAAAGCCATGATTGAGGCAGAAGACAAAACCGAACTCATCGATAGTTTCTATCGCACACTCGAATTTGGTACGGGTGGTCTCCGTGGCCTCATGGGTCCTGGTACCAATCGTATGAACAAATACATTGTGGCGCAAGCGACACAAGGTTATGCTAACTACCTGCTGAAAGTGCAAAAAGAAGGTGGCTTTGCTACACTGAAAGGCGATACCGTGAGCGTGGTAGTGGGTCATGACTGTCGCAATAACGGTCGTTTGTTCGCAGAGACAGTGGCTGCGGTGTTTGCTGCTAATGGTATTAAAGTATATCTGTTTGAAAGTCTGCGCCCTACGCCAGAGGTTAGTTTTGCTATCCGCCACTTGTCTGCACAAGGCGGTGTGAATGTAACAGCCAGCCACAACCCTAAAGAGTACAACGGCTACAAAGCATATTGGGAAGACGGTAGCCAAGTGCTCCAACCACACGACCAAGGTATCATTGACGAGGTGAACAAAGTGACTCTCGCTGATGTGAAAATGACAGGTAATGAGCACCTTATCGAGATTATCGGTGGCGAGATGGACTATGATTATATGATGGCGGTTAAGACCGTTATGATTGACCAAGAGGCCATTCTTCGTCAAAAAGACCTCAACATCGTTTATACCCCTCTCCATGGCGCAGGACGCCAAATCATCCCTATGTGCCTTCGCTCTTGGGGCTTCGAGAATATCCATGTAGTGCCTGAGCAAATGGTCATCGATGGCAACTTCTCTACCGTGCAAAGTCCTAACCCAGAGAACGCAGAGGCAATGACTATGGGTATGAACCTCGGTACCCAACTCAACGCTGACCTCGTCATCGCTTCTGACCCAGATGCCGACCGTATCGCTATCGTTTGCCGCAACGACAAAGGCGAGTGGACCATCATCAACGGCAACCAAACCTGCATGATGTACTGCTACTACATCATCAACAATATGAAGAAGTTGGGCAAGTTGCGTCCAGAGCACTACCTTGTTAAGACCATCGTTACCAGCGAGTTAATCCGCAAGATGGCAGACGCACAAGGTGTGACTTTGACCGACGAATATACGGGCTTCAAGTGGATTGCCAACCGTATCCGCGAGTGGGAAGGTACCCACAAATACATCGGCGGTGGCGAAGAGAGCTTCGGCTTCTTGGCTTTCGATGGCGTACGCGATAAATGCTCACCTTCTGCTATCTGCCTCATCTGCGAGATTGCAGCCTATGCCAAGGACAACGGCATGACCCTCTACGATTATCTCCTTAATATGTATATGGAGTATGGCTTCCAACGCGAGACCACTATCAATGTCGTTCGCCCTGGTAAGTCAGGCGCAGAGGAGATTCAAGCCATGATGGTCAACTACCGCCAAAATCCTCCTATGGAGATCGCTGGCGAGAAGGTGGTTAAGTCCAAAGACTTCAAGACCCTCGTTCAACGCGAATTGGTGAATGGCGAGTGGGTAGAGACACCTATCGTGATGGCACTCAACGCGACCAGCAATGTGCTGCAATACTTCACAGATGGTGGCATGAAGATCAGCGTTCGCCCAAGTGGTACAGAGCCAAAGATCAAATTCTACTTCGAGATTCCTGCTGAGATGCCAACTCCAGCTGACTACGACAAAGCCGTAGCCGAAGCAGAAGCCAAAGTGCCTGCCATCAAAGCAAGCTTAGGTATTTGATAGGTGAAATTTTAAGACAACTTAGACAACTTCTGCGCGGCGCCAACATTGCGCCTTGCCATGTTGAAAATAATATGCTTAATACATAATTTGAAAATATTTTGCCTATGAAACATTAGTGTGTAGTTGATACGCACATCGTGAAATATAGAAAAAGCGTTTTAGCATTATTCTCATCTCTAACAAAAGTTTGGCGACTGAAAGAAAGAGAACGATAAGAATAATACCTAAAATGTCTGCGTATTGCGTGGACTTTTTGGTATTTTCGTGTTCTCAGGTTACGCCAAACACCTTGTTAGAGCGAGATACTAAAAAAGTACCGCGCTTTTTTATGTGCGTATATTTCAAAACAAAGGTACAATGGAGTAACCCGAAAAGCCGAAAGTGAGTAGGGATAAATGTATTAATATAAAATGATTATGAAAAAGATTTTATTAGGATTAATCTTATTGCTTGGAAGCAGTATTATAAATGCTCAACTTAAACCAGAAATGTATTATCACAACGGAAAGGTTTATAATAATGCAGCGCACAAACATCGACACTTGATGTCTTCATTTGAAGTTGCTCAGAACCTATACAACCAATCTGAGTTTTTATGCAAACAATATCAAAAAGGAAAAGATATGAAAGTATCTGGAGGGGTATTTATAGGAGTAGGTATTCCAGCACTCGCAACAAGTATCATTATGCTACCTATGCTATACCGTGAAGGACAACCTTCTAATAGTATTGTTGGTAGTAATAAAGCCCCTAATCGATGGGACGATACGCACGATGCTGCATGGGCATTATTTGGATTTGGAGTAGGTCTCACGAGTGTTGGTATTCCATTGTATAGTGTAGGTCTGAAAACAATGAAAACAACTCTGTCAGCTTATAATGAAACAAGTGCGACACTTACATTTAAACTGCAAAACAATGGTTTAGGATTAGCATTAAATTTCTAACTTTCTAATATTAACAACTAGTTCACAATAAAAAAATCGTTCTCATTACGGGAACGATTTTTTTTGTTTATGTATCTGCCAGCGATCCTTCGCGGAAGTGATAGGAATAGTGCGTGTATTGTGCGTGTATTGTGCGTGTATTATGCGTGAATAGTGCGTAACAGATGAGAGATTTGCAGACAAAAGAAAATAGACTATCACAACTCAATATGTTGCGCGGTAATAGGTTCGGAGAGGAAAAGTGATGCCGATTCTGCAAACTTGGAGGCTGATTCTGTGGTGAGGAAGCCCCCTCCCGATCTCCCCTTCAATGGGGAGGATATGCGTTCGACGATTTCAGGATGGCGGTGTAGATAGTCGGCTAAACTATGCGCGACGATCTCGCCCTGAGCGATAAGTCCTCCTCCAACTCCCCCCTGAAGGGTGGAGGGATGGTGTGGAGTCTTGATGACAATGTTTGGTGTTGTTTTTAGAAACGCTTCAATCTTGGGTTGGAGTAGGGGATAATGGGTACAGCCCAAAATGATGGTGTCAATCAGTGGGTCGCGGGTGAGGAGTTCGGTGAGGTACTTCTCTACGAAATAGTCGGCGCCCGCATGAAGGTGTTCGCCTGACTCAATCAGTGGCACCCACATAGGGCATGCTTGCTGAGTGACAATCAGAGTAGGGTCTTGCTTGAGAAGTTCGATGACATAACTCTCGGAAGCCACGGTGCCTGGTGTAGCGAGTACGCCAATATGTTTGGTGCGTGTGCGCTGCGGAATAACTTCAACCGTAGGGCGGATGACGCCTAAAACGCGCAACTCGTCGGGGTTGATGTCGTGCTGCTGAATGGTACGAAGTGCCTTGGCGCTGGCAGTATTGCAGGCAAGGATGATGAGATTGCAACCCTGCTGGTGCAGGTAATTGACCGCCTGAAGGGTATATTCGTAAATGACATCAAAAGAGCGTGTTCCGTATGGCGCACGGGCATTGTCGCCCAAGTAGAGATAATCGTACTGGGGGAGATGGTGGCGAATGTGATTCAGAATAGTCAGTCCGCCATAACCGCTGTCGAAAATACCAATCAAATCAGTTTAAAGTTTATAGTTTATAGTTGAAAGGCACGGAATTTCGCTGCAAAGGTACAAAAAATAAATAAAATGCACAAATAATTTGCATAAATGGCATTTTTTTTGTAACTTTGCAGGCGAATATGATAAAGTGAAAACTGGAAGGTGAAAACTGAAAAGTTGGTTTGAAATTATTAAAACTGAAAGAATATGAAATTTAATGTATCAAGCTCGAAATTGTTTGCTCAGTTGCAAGCAGTGAGTCGTGTGATTGCTGCAAAGAATAGTTTGCAGATTTTGGAAGCTGTGTTGTTTGACCTTGAAGGCGATGTGCTGACCTTAACCGCTTCGGATAGCGAAACAACTATTCGCACTTCCTTGACCGTGGAAGATGCACAAGGTGCAGGCAAAGTGGCAGTGGGTGGTAAGTTGCTGTTGGAGACCCTGAAAGAGTTCTCGGAGCAACCTTTGACCTTCCAAATAGATGAACAGAACTTTGGATTGAATATTACCAGCGCAAATGGTACATATAGTTTCGTGGGCGCGAATGGTTTGGAATATCCAGAGATGCCAGTAGAAGAGGGTGATAATACTTTCTCAATGCCATCAAATGTGTTGTTGGAGGCAATCAATAAAACTATTTTCTGCACCGCGGATGATGAGTTGCGCCCAGTG
Source organism: Paludibacteraceae bacterium (assembly GCA_045590995.1). Lineage (GTDB taxonomy): Bacteria > Bacteroidota > Bacteroidia > Bacteroidales > Paludibacteraceae > Colicola. Next base: position 14,486 of record JAZNRY010000059.1, read on the forward strand.
ATGAACGGTATTTACTTCGATTTGAGCGAAGAGAAAATATCCATGGTGGCTACCGATGCGCATCGTTTGGTTCGTTACATCAACGACGGAGTGAAGGCTGCACAAGCAGTTAGCTTCATTTTGCCAAAGAAACCTGCACAATTGCTCAAGCAAGTGCTGCAAAAAGAGGCAGAAGAAGTGAAAGTGACCTTTGGTCAAAAGAATGCGAAATTTGAGTTTGGCACAACCGTGATTGTTTGTCGCCAAATCGAGGGTCGTTTCCCTAATTACAATGCAGTGATTCCACAAAATAATACCAACAAGGTGTTGGTGGATCGCCAAACGATTGTGAACGCCTGCAAGCGTGTAGCTGTGTTTGCGAACACAGGTACGAGCCTATTGAAACTGGCGTTGAGCGAGAATCAAATCAAGATTTCGGCACAAGATATTGACTTCTCTACTTCCGCAGAAGAAACAATAGCATGCGACTATGCTGGAATGCCAATGGCTATCGGCTTCAAAGCGCCATTCTTGATTGAAATCTTAGCGAATATCCCTTCACAAGAAGTGGTATTGCAGTTGGCTGACCCTGCTCGTGCTGGTTTGATTTTGCCAGCAGAGAATGAAGAGGGTCAAGACCTGCTCATTTTGCTCATGCCAATGCTCCTTAATGAATGATGAAATTGCAACTAACTCGCCCGTTGGTGTTCTTCGATTTGGAGACGACGGGGCTAAATATCGCATCGGACAGGATTGTCGAATTGAGTTATTATAAGGTCTTTCCCAATGGTACATCGGAGGGAAAGACCTTCCGCGTGAAACCTGTGCAGATGATGTTGGGGCAAGAAGTGCAACTGCATATCTCGGAAGAAGCGAGTGCTGTGCATGGTATTTATGACGAGGATTTGGTGGATTGCCCCACCTTCAAGGAGATTGCGCCCGAGTTGGTGAAGGTGCTGGAAGATGCTGATTTGGCTGGATATAACTCCAATCATTTCGATTTGCCCTTGTTGGCGGAGGAGATGATGCGCGCAGGAGTGAATATAGACCTGAAGGGGAAAAAGATGGTGGATGTCTTCACAATCTTCCAACGCCAAGAGCCGCGCAACTTGGTGGCGGCGTATAAGTTCTATTGCGGAAAAGACCTGACCAACGCGCACTCGGCAGATGCAGACACTATGGCGACCTACGAGGTACTGATGGCGCAGTTGGAGAAGTATGATATACCTACGGATGTGGACGGCTTGGCAGAGTTTACGGCGGGAAATGCCCGTTTTGCAGACTTCGCAGGTCGTATTGCCTATGATGCGCAAGGCGTGGAGGTGTTCAACTTTGGTAAATACAAAGGTCAGCGCGTAGCGGATGTGTTCCGTCGCGATCCTGGATACTATGGTTGGATTCAGAATGGCGATTTTCCACAATATACCAAGAATGTATTTACGCGCCTCTACTTGAGTTTGCGAAAGTGAACACTGAAAGGTGAAAACTGAAAAGTGGTAGGAAAATTAACCATATTAGGTTGCGGTAGCGCAATGCCGACATTCCAGAACTCGCCCTCTGGGCAGATTGTGGAATTGTGCGACAAGTCCTTTTTGGTGGACTGCGGCGAAGGTACGCAGTTGAAAATGCGGCAGTTGGGCGTGAAGACGGCGCGGTTATACACCGTGCTGATTTCGCATTTGCATGGCGATCATTGCTTTGGGCTGATAGGGCTGATTTCTACTTTGGGCATGATGGGCAGGACGCAACCATTGCATATTTATGCGCATGGCGATTTGGAAAAACTGCTGCGCCCGCTGTTGGATTATCATTGCCAAGACTTGCCGTATGAGGTGGAGTTTCATACCATCAATCCACGCAAGAAGGAGGTTATTTTTGAGGATCGTACATTGACGATTGAAACGATTCCACTGAAACATAAAGTACCTACTTGCGGTTTCTTGTTTACCGAACATCATCGCGATACGGAGCCACGCAAACGCTATGCCTATTGCTCCGACACAGCGTATCGCGAACAGATTGTGGAGCAGATAGCAGGTGTGGAAGTGCTGTATCATGAGGCGACATACACCGAGAAGGATGCAGATAAGTGCAAAAAACATACCCATTCTACCGCTAAACAAGCAGCGCAAATAGCAAAACTGGCGGGTGCGGGAAAGTTGGTTGTGGGGCATTTTAGTGCTCGCGAAGACGACCATACGGTGTTTTTGAACGAAGCACAGGAGGTTTTTGCCAATACGGTGTTGGCAGAAGAATGTAAAACGATAGAGTTATAAATGGCGAAAGTTTCCACGCAATATGTATGTTCCAACTGCGGTGCTAAAGCACCTCAGATGATTGGTCGTTGCCCTGTGTGTGGCGAGTGGGGAACATACGAAGAAGAACTGAAGACGGAAATCGGAAAAGGGAAAGGTGGTGTCACTCTTCGCCGAGGTGCTACAGCGCAGCGATTGCACGAAGTGGATGCGAAGGAAGAAATGCGAATTGATATGCACTCGTCGGAACTCAATCGCGTATTAGGTGGCGGTTTGGTGCCTGGCAGTTTGGTGTTGCTGGGTGGAGAGCCAGGAATAGGCAAATCCACATTGGCATTGCAAGTGCTGCTGAAAATGGGCGATAAGAAAACGCTTTATGCCAGTGGTGAGGAGAGCGCTAAGCAGTTGAAATTGAGGGCAGAGCGTTTATCTGGCGATGCCTCAAACTTGTATATCTTAGCGGAGACTTCGCTGGAGCGCATCTTGGATAGTGTGACGGAAATCCAGCCTGAAATAGTGGTGGTGGATAGTATTCAGACGATTGGTACAGAGGCGATAGAAGCGAGTATTGGTAGCCTGAGCCAAGTGCGCGAGTGCGCGGCGCGGATATTGCAGTACGCCAAAGAGAAGAATGTGCCTTTTATCATTGTTGGGCATATCAATAAGGAAGGCTCGCTGGCTGGTCCTAAAGTGCTGGAGCATATTGTGGACACGGTGTTGCAGTTTGAGGGCGACCAGCACTATGTATATCGTATTTTGCGTGCGCAGAAGAACCGTTTTGGTAGCACAAGTGAGTTAGGAATCTTCCAGATGCAGCAGGATGGTTTGCGCGAGGTTGTGAATCCGAGTGAGTTGCTGCTGTCAAGTAATAGAGAGGGGCTTTCGGGTATCGCAATTGCTGCGGCAGTAGAAGGTGTGCGCCCATTGCTCATTGAGGTACAAGCGTTGGTGGCGAGCGCAGCGTATGGCACGCCACAAAGAAGCAATACGGGTTTTGATGGTAGGCGACTGAATATGCTTTTAGCAGTATTGGAGAAAAGAGTAGGGTTTAAGTTGCTGCAAAAAGATGTGTTTGTGAATATCGCAGGCGGACTACGCGTGAATGACCCCGCCATAGACTTGGCAGTGTTGGCGGCGGTGCTTTCTTCCAATACGGACATTGCGCTGGATGAACAAACATGTGTGACGGGTGAAGTGGGATTAGGAGGCGAAATACGCCCCGTAAATCGAATAGACCAGCGAATAAAAGAGGCGGAAAAGCTTGGTTTTAAGCAGATTATCGTTCCCGCTGGGCAGAAATATGATGCTCATAATCTAAAGATTAAAGTACTGGAAGTGAGCCGTGTGGCAGAGGCTTTCAAAATTTTATTGCATAAATAATTTGCATATATCAAAAAAAAGTAGTACCTTTGCGGGTCAAATGTGTATAATCTAAAAAACAATAAACAATTGTTATGAAAAATAGTAAGTTTTTTCTCGTATTGATGGTGGTGTTGGCACCACTATTTGTAAATGCACAAACGCAGAATGTGGAGTTTGGATTGCAAGTTGGAGCAGGCTTCTTCTTGGGAGATAAGAATCCTGCAGAGGGTTATTCTCGTACCAATGAGTTCGCGTGGATGCGTGATTCGGAAGGTATGCCTGCGTTTGAGACCTATGGTTTCTTGGTGCGCTATCGTTTTGATTATCGTTGGGCGTTGCAGTTGCAAGGCATGCGTCAGCGTACACGCTTCAAAGAAGTGTGGGAGGGTGTAAATGCAGATAAACCATTGTATTTCTACAACGGTGTTTGGAACTTGGATATTATGACCGAGTTCAACTTCTTGAAATATGGTTTTGTAGAAAATCGTAATGCGAAGATTTATACCGTAACTCCTTATGCTGCAGTTGGTTTGGGAACTTCGTTGTATAACAAACATGCTACCTATCGCTGGGGTTTGAATGATGGTAAGATGAATAGCCCATATCCTATGATTAAAGCTAAAGATATGGCAGCCGCTATGTACATTCCTTTTGCGATTGGTTTGAAATTGCGCATGGCTTCAAATTGGCAATTCAAAGTGGCTTGCCAATATAATTTGTATGTGCTGAACGGAGATCTCAACGGTAGCACCGCTGGTTCTATCAAGGAGGGTGATGTTACTGCCTATCCTAACGGCGCAGGTGTAGAGTTGGGTAAGTACAAAGCAGCAAGTACACATAATATCGCAGCTACATTGGGAGTGATTTACAACCTTCCTGCTAATGGTCGTGGTGGTGCAATTGTTAATTATTAACGATTATCAACTCGCGTAGTAGATTTATATTGCTAATGATATGGTGGGGCACAATGTGTCCTGCCATTCTTCGTGCTTCTATCACGGAATATACTTGTGAGGTGGGCGCGCAGGTGGGGTGTGGTTATTATGTAGGGGATGCTACGAAAATGATTTTCATGGAACCAAGAGAAGTTTTTGGAGCTCATTTCCGATATAACTTCAATTCCCGTTGGGCGATGCAAATCAAGGCGCAACGACAAAGAATAGCTTTTTCTTATCGTCCTTCCGAACAACCCAATCCATTGAAAGTGAGGTATCATAATCCTGCATGGCATATTGATGCGGTGGCAGAATATAATTTCTTTCGTTTTGGATTGCACCCATTTGATGCACGAATCAAACCGATCACTCCTTATCTCTGTATTGGTATAGGTATTAGTGCTCGTAATAAGATAGCTACAAGGGTTACCCCAACAACTACTTATCCCAAGTTTGAGTTTTTGAATATGAATAGTCCCGCTTTCTATATTCCAATAGGAATAGGTGTGAAGTGGAAGTTTGCTCCTCGTTGGCAATTGCAGGCATGTTGGCAACACCAGATTTATTTGTCGGATAATGTAGAAGGATACATGCGCGAGTACGATAATAGTGAAGCTATCAAGGACTATGGCAATTCTATTTTGAGCAACTCGCACGACTTAAATGGCTCTAATCTGTTCAATAATGACTTGGTTTCTACTTTGACAGTGGGCGTTGTCTTTGAGTTCGGAAAGCGCGAGAAGCAATGCTATTTCTGTGATGAAGATTAAGGTATGAGTTATAAAAATCAGATACAGCATAATCGTATTCCTCGCCATGTCGCCATCATTATGGATGGCAATGGTCGTTGGGCTAAGCGTCAAGGTTTGGCGCGTATGTTTGGTCATCGTCAAGGTGTGGAAACGGTGCATACTATTACTGAGGCGGCAGCAGCATTGGGGATTGAGTATTTGACATTATACGCTTTTTCAACGGAGAATTGGAATCGCCCAAAGGAGGAGGTGGATGCGCTGATGTCGCTGCTGGTGGATACGATTGCAAAGGAAACGCCTACTTTGATGAAAAATAATGTGCGTTTGTCCACGATAGGTGATTTGAGCCGTTTGCCTGCTGCTGCACAACAAAAGTTCCGTGCATGTATGGAGGAAACGAATCATAATACAGGGTTGAATCTGGTGATTGCACTCAGTTACAGCGCGCGTTGGGAGATTATTCAAGCGACTAAAAACATTGCTATGGCTGTTCAACAAGGTGCAATGTTGGTGGAGGATATCAATGAAGAGTTGATTTCTTCCTATATGACCACTGCGCAGATGCCAGATCCCGATTTGTTGATTCGCACCAGTGGAGAGTTGCGCATAAGCAATTTCTTGTTGTGGCAATTGGCATATTCGGAGTTGTATTTCACAGACTGCTTGTGGCCTGAATTTACGGAAGAGGAGTTTTATCATGCCATAGTGGATTACCAGCATAGAGAAAGAAGATTTGGAAAGACCAGTGAACAGATTCGTTAACATATTGCTGTGTTTGATTTTTGCGTTGCCAATGACAGCGCAAATGGATAGTATGCCTTCTGCGTTGGATACTACCAATGTGGAGCAAGTGGCATTGCCTATCATTGAATATACAATGCAGCGAAAAACATATGAGATAGCAGGGATAAGTGTCACGGGTGCTGAAAGTTATGAAGATTTTGTCTTGATTGGTTTTTCGGGACTGGCAGTAGGTGACAAAATAGAGGTGCCTGGTGATCAAATCACCAAGTCGCTCAAACGCTTCTGGAAACAAGGACTATTTTCTGATGTGAAGATTAAAGCCCAAAAAATAGAGGGCGACAAGATATGGTTGGAGATTGCTTTGAAACAGCGTCCTCGCATTTCTGAGATTGTCTATAACGGTTTGCGCAAGTCGGAATTGGAGGATGTAGAAGTAAAAGTGGGCATACAGAAGGGTGGACAAATGACACCTGATTTGGAAGATAGAGCCAACAAGGTGATTGTAAAGTATTTGGCAGAAAAGGGATTCCATGATGCCACTGTGAAAGTGTTGCAATTTGAGGATAAAGACCACCCTGGTTATGTGAAAGTGGCGGTGAACATTGATAAGAAGATTAAGACGAAAGTGGGCAATATTTATATTGCAGGTAATGAGGCGCTTACGGATAATCAAATCAATTTTGCAATGAAGAAAACCAATGATAACAACATCATCAATTTCTTCCGCACGAAAAAGTTTGTTGCTTCCGAATTTGAGAATGACAAGAAGTTGGTTATTGAGAAATACAATGAAGTTGGTTATCGCGATGCGATGATTGTGTCAGATAGCATTGTCCGTTCGCCAGAGGACTCTACGCGTGTAGATGTCTATCTGACTATAAATGAGGGACAAAAATATGTTTTTGGCGATATTGATTGGGTGGGAAATACAGTGTATCCATATGACTACCTGAGTGCGGTGTTAGGTATCAAGAAGGGTGATACTTACAACCTCAAAGAACTGAACAAACGCTTGATTGAAGACGATGATGCGGTGGCTAAGTTATATACGGATCAAGGTTATCTTTTCTTCAATGTGGATCCAGTGGAGGTGCGTATCAATGGTGACTCTATTGACTTTGAAATGCGTATGTACGAGGGGCAACCTGCCACCATCAACGAGGTTAATATAGTAGGTAACACGCGCGTGTACGAGCATGTGGTACGCCGCGAACTCTATACCAAGCCCGGTCAGCTCTATAGCCAATCCGATATCATGCGTTCGCTTCGTGAATTGGCACAAATGGGACACTTCGACCAAGAGAAACTGGTGCCTGATATTCAGCCAAATGTGGAAGATGGTACTGTGGATATCACCTACCAATTGGAAACGAAATCCAGCGACCAAATTGAGTTCTCTCTCGGTTGGGGAGCAACGGGTCTGGTGGGCTCTTTGGGATTGAAGTTTACCAACTTCGCCATTCAAAACTTGTTCAACCCCAAGAGTTATCGCATCGTGCCACAGGGTGAGGGACAGACTTTCAGTATCAATGCCCGTACCAATGGTGTGTATTATACATCGGCTTCGATTAGTTTCTTAGAGCCTTGGTTAGGTGGCAAACGACCTAACTCGTTGAGTGCAAGTATTTTCTTTGCTTCGCAAACAGGTTATTCTGATCGCTATTACCAAGCTTATCAAAACTTATACAACACCTATTATAATTATTATTCGTATTCGGGCAACTCCGATTATCTGCAACAACTGCAAGAGTCGGAAGCCGATCCTAACAAGTACTTGCGTACTTTTGGTGTGAGTGTCGGCTATGGCAAGCGTCTCAATTGGCCCGATGACTACTTCTCTTTCTATGGTGAGTTGAGCTATCAGATGTATATGATGAAGGACTGGCCATATATGGTGCTTACTGATGGTACCAGTCATAACTTCGCGCTTAACCTGCAACTCTCGCGTTCGAGTATTGATAACCCTATCTACACCCGTCGTGGCTCACAATTTACTTTGGGTTTGAAGATTACGCCACCGTATTCGCTCATTCGAGGTACAACAGATGCGGATTATGCGCAAATGACTACAACAGAGAAGTATAATCTGCTTGAGTATCACAAGTGGAAGTTCTCAGGAAAGGTCTTCACTCCGCTTACGCCCGATTCCAAGTTTGTCTTGATGGCTCGTGCTGAGTTTGGTTATTTGGGACATTACAACAAGAATGTGAAATCGCCTTTTGAAAGCTTCTACATGGGTGGTGATGGTATGTCCGGTTATTCCAGCTACTCTACAGAATACATCTCCATGCGTGGTTATCAGTCGGGTTCATTGACTCCTTATGATGAAGCTACAGGACGAAATATGGGATATGTGTACAACAAGTTCACTATGGAACTCCGCTATCCTATTTCTTTGGAACAGAATGCCACTATTTGGGCATTGGCTTTCGTGGAAGCGGGTAACTGTTTTGCGGACATCAAGGATTACAACCCATTCAACCTCAAACGCTCGGCAGGTGTAGGTGTGCGTCTCTTCTTGCCTATGTTTGGTCTTATGGGTATCGACTGGGGCTGGGGCTTTGATCCTATCAATGGTTCCAATCAGTATGGCGGATCGCAGTTCCACTTTGTGTTAGGACAAGAATTATAATCTTAATGTATATGAAACGAATATTTTTTCTCATCATATTGGCTCTTGTGATGGTTGCTCCAAAGAGCGAAGCGCAAAAGTTTGCAGCTGCTTATCTTGATATGCAGTATATTTTGAAAAACCTTCCTCAATACGAGACGGCTAACGAGCAACTCTCCATGATCTCTAAGCGTTGGCAAAAAGAGATTGATGCTGCACAGCAGGAAGTGCAGATTCTTACCAGCAACTACCAAACCGAACAAATCTTCCTTTCTGCGGACATGAAGAAAAAACGAGAGGATGAGATTTTGGAGAAAGAGCGATATGTATTGGAACTCAAGCGCAAGTATTTTGGGGAAGATGGCGAGTGGTACAAGAAGCGTGAGTCATTGCTCAAACCCATTCAAGAGGAGATATACAACGCGGTGCAAGAGATTGCCAATGAGAAGAAATATGATATTGTCAAGGATAGGTCTGCAGACCCCAGTTTGATTTATATGTCCAGTCGGTTGGATATTTCGGACCAAGTGTTGGAGAAGTTGGGCGCAAAATAGCCACACGCACCGCACAATAACCGCACAATAACCGCACAATAACCGCACAATTCCAAGCCCCCACAGAACCTCGGAGGTGCAAAAAATTGTCTAAAAAAGAACTGAATAATAGTAACAAAAAAAGATAAAACGATGAAAAAAATTATTTTTATGCTGGCTTTGGTATTGCCAATGCTCGTAAATGCTCAAAAATTAGGACACATCAATTCACAAGAACTCTTGGCTGCAATGCCTGAACTCAAAGACATGCAAGCGAAATTGGATACCTTGGCAGGTCAATACGAAGTTCAGTTCGCTAATATGCAAGAGGAGTTCAATAAGAAAGTAGCTGAGTTCCAACAACAACAATCTACTATGACTGCTGGTGTTCGCGAGTTCCGTCAACAAGAGATTGCAGAGATGGAGCAACGCATCTATATCTTCCGCGAGACAGCGCAAAAGGATATTCAGTCTAAGCAACAAGAGTTCCTTATGCCTATTCAAAAGCGCATGTTAGAGGCGATTCAAAAAGTAGGTGCAGAGCAAGGTTGCACTTATGTTATGGACGCTATGGCAATGCTCTATATCGCACCCGATGCGCTTGACCTTATGCCATTGGTTAAGAAAGAGTTGGGCATCCAATAATGGCTGACGGCTATTTAGAATCTCGCTATGCTGAATACGAACAACGGAAAGCAGCATGGCTCAAAAAAAAGAAAAAAACCGTGCCTCGTCCCTTGGTTGAAAAACCAGAGGACGAAGCCTTATAAATACAACTCTACACAATTCTACACAATTCTACACAACTCTACACAACTATGACTAAACAACTTCAACAAACTCTCCGCGACTCTGCTATTGCGCGTTGGACGGTGCTTATTCTGGTGGCATCGATGATGTTCTTCGCGTACATGTTCGTGGATATCCTTTCTCCATTGGCATCTGTCCTTAATGATACACTTGGTTGGGATCAAGGCGTCTTTGGTACATATGCTTCTGCGGAGTATATTCTATGTGTCTTTGGTTTCCTTATTTTTGCAGGAATCATCCTTGATAAGATGGGCGTTCGTTTCACGGGCTTGCTTTCTGCGAGCTTGATGGTGCTTGGTGCGTCTATCAAATATATCGGTATCTCTGACTGGTTCGACGCTAATAGTATTGTATGGCTCAACTCCTGGTGGACGGCTATGCCAGGTTCTGCTAAGATGGCTGCTTTCGGTTTCATGATTTTCGGCTGTGGCTGCGAGATGGCAGGTACTACCGTTAGTAAGATTCTTGCTAAGTGGTTCAAAGGCAAAGAGATGGCACTTGCTATGGGTCTGGAGATGGCTATCGCTCGTATTGGTGTGTTTGCTGCTATGGCGTTCTCACCTGCTATCAGCGAGCATTTTGCTGTGAATGGCCAACCATCTGTAGTGGCTTCATTGCTTTTCGCAGCCCTCTTGCTCGTGATTGGCTTGCTCAACTTCTTCGTATTCACCATTATGGATACTAAGTTCGACAAGCAACTCGTGGCTATTGGTGAGGCAACGGATATGCACGACCCTGAGGATGAGTTCCACGTATCTGACCTTGGTAAGATCTTCAGCAGCAAGATGTTCTGGATCATTGCCCTCTTGTGCGTATTGTACTATTCGGCTATCTTCCCATTCCAACGCTTTGCGACCAACTTTCTCGAGGAGACATTGATGATCAGCAATGCTGAGGCATCTGGCTTGTTCAAGTGGTTCCCAATATTGGCGATGGTCTTGACTCCATTCCTTGGTATGTTCATCGACTATAAGGGTAAAGGTGCATCAATGATGATGGTAGGTGCGATTATCATGGTTATTTGCCATAGTATTTTCGCGTTTGTCTTGCCTGCTTTCCCAAGCAAGACCTTGGCTCTCTGCACGATTCTTGTGTTGGGTGTTAGCTTCTCTTTGGTGCCAGCGTCAATGTGGCCCAGTGTGCCAAAGATTATCGATGAGAAGGTTCTCGGTTCTGCTTATTGCTTGATTTTCTGGGTACAGAATATCGGCTTGTGCTTGGTGCCTATGCTGATTGGTACACTCCGTGTTTCTACCAACGGCTATGTAGTACCTATGATTGTCTTCGCTTCGTTTGGCGTGTTGGCATTCTTGCTCAGCCTCGCTCTGAAGGTAGAGGACAAGAAGAAAGGCTACGGCTTGGAATTGCCAAATAAAAAATAAGAATAAGATAGTGCACTAACTTGGTGCATAATCAGAAATTACCTATCAATCGCCATTTATGTTTTCGGACATAAGTGGCGATTTTTCTTCTCTGCTTTTCGACGCTACTATACTCATTTATGGAAAAAGTGACAAAAATATATGTGAAATTTATGGAAAAAGTGACAAAAATGCATATAAAAA
>JAZNRY010000060.1:0-17055 GCA_045590995.1 Paludibacteraceae bacterium
GAACATTTCCTAACTGATATAATTCGATTCCGTATAAGTTGGCTTTGCTTTGTGCGCCAGAAGAAAATCCATTAGAAGCAACTATAATCTTTTTATGTATTTGAGGAATGTCGTTGCATTTACTCTGGAATGCTTCAACTACGGAAACCTGTACTATACTCTTATAATCTTTACATTCAAAGGCGATGCCTATTTTTCCGCCTTGAACTTTAGTTTGCACAAAAACATCAATTTCTCTTTGCAGTCCAGCATTATCTATTAGTTTGGCATTACGCTCAATATGAGTGTCTATATTGTCACCCAAATACTCCTGAATAGCTGCCACTAATTGTTCTAATGCTTTTCCTGCTTTCATGATGAATATATATTTGCCTGCAAAGATACACTTTTTTTTCGAGATGTGCAAGAAAAATCGCTTTTTTGGGCGATTTTTCTGGTGTAGGGTGTAGAGTGTATGGTGCAAATCGGCTTTGCCGAGGTTGTGTGCGCGGAGCGCAGGTTGTGTCACTTCGTGAGGTTGTACGCCTTTGGCGGGTAGAGGGGAATGCTCGGCGAACTACCGCAAGCACTAAACAGACTGATGAAACCGAAGAGCACGCAATAATCGGAAATGTTGTTATTAATCTTCTTGCTCGTAGTAATACGAGTAATCAATTCCTTTCATAAAAATCTCGCGGTCATTGATTTGGTCGGTCATTGCGCCACGGAGTAACTCGCGAATAGCAGAACTATCAGTTGTGCTCAGGCGCATGGCTTGCAAATATGCTTTCTTGTCAATCTGGCTCCAATCTACGCATTGTTTGATAGAGGATTTGAAAATCAAATCCAACCACAAACGCGTACTTCTGCCATTGCCCTCCATGAACGGATGGGCGATATTCATCTCTACATACTTATTCACAATCTCATCAAAAGTGGTTTGTGGCATTTGCTCAATCTGCTCCAGATTATAGCGCAAGTACTCAGCACGGCAAAAGAGGGTACCATCTTTCCAAATAGTTTTGGTGCGTATCTGCGCATCTTGCCATCAGGGGCTTGGAATTTGAAGTCGTGAGTGGCACTCACGGGTTGAATACCTTGTGATGCGAGTTTCTTTTTCAACCAACGCCAATAGTTACCAGCTTTCACATAGTCCTGCTCATCGTTGATAGCTGCAATAATATCTGTAGCGGAGAAATACCACTTGTTTTCTTCCTCGCTCCAGATTGCGCGTACCTTATGGTCGTTGTAGAATCGTATGGACTTCTTGTTAGTCATGTGCTACTGATACTATCTCTTGTTGATTGACCTTTGCGGTGCAAAGGTAGTGAATTATTTTGAGATGTGCAAGAAAAATGCAGTTTTGGGGCGATTTTTTCTGGTGTAGAGTGTATAGTGTATGGTGTAGAGGCGGGGAAACTCTCGCGGGGAAATCCGCGAGCACTAAACCAGTGGCAAACAACCGATTTAGTAGGTGATGCTTACGGTGCACTTGTAGTTGCGTTTGGGCATGGGGTAATTGATAATCACATCGTAGTCTTGTGATAATAGATTATTGATGTCCAGCGCTACGCGCAAGACAATAGGCGAAAGGCGATGAGGCGATGAGGCGAGAGGCTTGATTTGCCATTCTCCAAAAACACTCAAATCGTGGGTGTACCAAGGTTGGGTGTAATTATAGATAATATTCTCTTGCTGATTATAGCGTTCGCCGACATAGATGAAACTGTAGTTCAACCCATACTGCTGCCAGTCGTTTTGCCAGCCAAACATACCCACAGCACTACCCGAGTGCCATGGGATATAAGGTATCTGGTCGCCATAATAGGTGTCGTTGGGGTCGGTGACATCGATAGCCGTTTGGTAAGTATATTGCGCCTTAGCCGTGAGGTAGAAGTCCATCGGCAAGACAAGATGCAGTTGCGCATTGACATCTAAACCGTTAATCTTGACCATTCCGAGGTTGAGCATCGTCCAACGGAACTGTTGCCCCTTGGGATAGGCGATAATCTTATCGGAGATGCGGTTGTAGTAGTAATCGGCATTGATGCGGAACTCCGAGCCCTTTTGCCCCGCAATGCGGAAAGGTTGTGTAAAGCTCAATCCAACACTATGCTGCTTTGCCAACTCAGGTTTGAGGTAGGCATTGCCCATGTCGGTATAGTAGAGGTCGTTGAAAGTGGGATAGCGGTAGCTCTGTTTGTAGAAAGCATTTAGACGCAAATCTACTAGTTGGGTAGGGCGGTAGGAGAGGAACAAAGCTGGAGTCCATTTTATGCTCGCTGCGCTCGCGTTAGTGGCTTGCTCTGCAAGCGTTGATGGCTTCGCGTTAATGGCTTCGCGTTGATGGGCTTCGCCGTTGTTGGTTGATTTCGCGTCATTGACAAATGTCCCTAATACGCTGGCTTGCAGGCGCAAGTAGTTCTTTATGTTGATAGCGGTGGCTGCGCTGAGCCAATGTGTCCAACGGTGCGCGTCAAGGAACATGCTGAGTTGGTTGTACTGCACATCGTATGCTGCGCTGACATCCCACCAGTCGAAGATACGCACTTTGTACGCCATAGTGAAGTAGAACTCCTGTTGCAGGTATTGGTTCTCCACGCGGATGAGTTTGTCGTCGTTGTTGATATAGCGCGTATAGTCGTTGGCGTACTTCATGTTCGCCCGCACCGACCAACGGTTGAACAACTCATCTTGCCAAGTGGCTTGCACGAAGGAGTTGCGGTCCCAAAGGCGTTCGCTATTGCGCCACACATTATTCACAATCGCGCCCGGCACACCGCGCTCGGAGTTGTAGTGATAGAGTTGCAGTTTCCAGAAGCCCGTGTTGCTATAGTAGTGATTGACAGCCGCTTCCACACGGATGGCATTGATGTCGCCATTCTGGCGGATGGCGGTAGTGTCGTATGCCACTTCGCCCGACGGAGTGACGCGGCGGTAACGGAAAGGATACTTGCCGTCGGAGGAAACGAGTTCGGCATTCGCCGTGATGGACATCGTTTCGCTGAGGCGGATATCGAACAGCAGACTCGGATTGATAAGCGCAAAACTGCCTGCACGCATCTGCGCTTTCACATTGAAGGCCTTGCCTGCCTCGAAACGCGGACGGCGAGTGGTGAGGTAGATACTTCCCGCAGCACCAAACTCGCGCGCCGACTGCCAGATGTCGGACTTCTGACCGTTGTAGAGTTGGATCTCTTCGATGTTTTCGAGCGAATATTTGCCGAGGTCGATTTGTCCGTTTTGGGCATTGCCAAGTTGTACGCCATTGTAATACACGCCCATATGGTTGGTACCCATGCTGCGGATATTCACGGTCTTGATGCCGCCAACACCACCATAATCTTTGATCTGCACGCCTGAGAAATAGCGGATGGCGTCGGCAACACTGAGGGCATTCATCTTCTTGAGTTGCACACCCGCAAGTGTCTGAGGGATAATGATATCCTTCTCTTTGATGCGAGCGGTGATGGTGTACTCTTCTAGGTCGATATAACGGGCGATGAGGCTATCAGGCGATAAGGCCAAAAGAGAGTCGGCGGCATTGTTTTGAGCGAATGCCGCCACACACGAGAGTGTAAGAATTACTATGGATAGGAGTCTGCGCAAACTGTGCTTAGTTCACGAATTGCACCTTGTTGATATCGCGTGGTTTAGCAGCAGGCGCCTCGTTGGCATAGCCCATACCTACGCAGAGACAGAGTTCGTAGCCTTCGCTGAAGCCGAGTATAGAAAGAATCTCTGCGCTGTTTTGTGCATCGTTGATGAAGCGAACAGGGCTACCAAGGCAGATTGTGCCTACGCCAAGCGATTGAGCAGCCAGCATCATATTTCCTGCCAAAAGACCGCAGTCGTACGCAGAGAAATCGTAGCCGAGGTCGCGAGCGATGAAGGTCATAACTGGAGCATTGCGCATACAACCGCGCACCATATCCGGTTGGAGGGTTGGGTTACCTGCAACCATCAGATCTTGAATGAGTTGCATTTTGGTTGGGTTGTCGATGATACGCACTTCCCAAGACTGTTTGTTTTGTCCGTTAGCTGCATTGATACCGCAGGTCATGATTTGCATCACTGTATCGCGTGCCACAGGAGTAGCATGATATTGGCGGATGCTGCGGCGTGCCATAATGGTCTCTATCACTTCGTTGTTTAGCGGTTGTGTAGAGTCGTTTAGCGATTGATTAGCATTGTTAGTAGGATTGCAACCTACCAATGCGATTGCCAAAAGTGGCAGAAGGATAAAAATCTGTTTCATAATTGTTCTATATAGGATTGGAATTGTGCGGTAATTGTACGGTTATTGTGCGGTTATTGTGCGGTGCGAGCGGGCAATTTGGAAGACGGGTGTCCGTATGTATTCTATCCAAAAGGTTCGGCGTATGTACACCCTTCACGCCAACGGGAACAGCCATAGCGGGTTTTGCCACGGATAATTGTTCCGCGTCCACAAATGGGGCAACGCATACCCGATTTGTCGGCCTTGACTTCGTGGACTACTTCCGCAGTCATTTGTTTGAGTTCGTTCAAAAAAAGTTGCGCCGTATAATCGCCACGCTCAATGGCACGGAGTTTTTGTTCCCAGCGGCCTGTGAGTTCGGCAGACTTGAGGAGCGGCGATATGATGGTATGTATGAGGTTGATACCTACTTCGGTGGCTTTGATATTCTTCTTATCGCGAATGATGTATTTTCGTTGGAAAAGTTTCTCAATGATTGCTGCGCGGGTACTTGGGCGACCGATACCGTTCTCCTTCATCGCATCGCGCAGTTCCTCATCTTCGACGGTCTTGCCCGCCGTTTCCATAGCGCGCAGGAGGGTCGCCTCGGTATAGTATTTGGGCGGAGTGGTTGTTTTCTCTTGCAGTTGTGGTTCGTGAGGTCCCGATTCGCCTTTGTGGAAGGAAGGAAGCACCTTTTGTTCTTCTGTCTCGTCATCGGTTTTCTCTTTGGCAAAGACTTCGCGCCAGCCCTGTGCAAGGACTTCGCGTCCCGTCACCTTAAAAGATATATCGCCCGCGCACGCGAGGACGGTGGTGTTCGCCACTTGGCAAGGCGGATAGAACGCCGCAATAAAACGCAGGGCAACCATGTTATAAACCTTGTGCTCTAGGTCTGTGAGGTTGTCGGGGCGTTGCCCCGTAGGGATAATAGCATGGTGGTCCGTGACCTTGCTGTTATCGAATACTTTCTTGGATTTGGGCAGACTGCCAGCACCTTTGCCACCATCTGCCTTGAGGGGGAGCAATGGAGCGACCTGTGGGAAGTAGTCCTGAATACCGCGCAGGGTGGCAGGCACCTTGGGATAGATGTCGTCGCTGAGGAAAGTGGTATCCACGCGCGGATAGGTGGTGACATGCTTTTCGTATAGGCTCTGGATGACTTTGAGTGTGTCGTCCGCCGTCATGCCATAGCGTTTGTTGCACTCCACCTGAAGGGATGTGAGGTCGAAGAGACGCGGAGCGTACTCCATGCCTTTCTTCTTCTCCACGGAAGTGATTTCGAGGGGGAGGTCCTTGATACTATCCACGAGTTTTTGCCCCTGTTCGAGGGAAGTGATAGCATATTCATCCTCTTCGGCAGGCAGTTGGGCAGAGAAAAGGGTATCGCGGTAGAGGGTCTTGATTTCCCAATAGGTGCGTGGCACGAAGTGCTCAATCTCCTGTTGGCGTTTGACAATGAGTGCGAGTGTTGGCGTTTGTACGCGGCCGATACTGAGGACTTGTCGGTCTTTGCCTACGCCTTTGGCGAAGCGCAGGGTATAGGCGCGAGTAGCATTCATACCCAGCAGCCAATCGCCAATAGCACGCATGAGTCCCGCCTCGTAGAGGTGTTGGTATTCGCTTTGGTCTTTGAGTTTCTGGAACCCCTCGCGGATAGCATCTTCGGTGAGCGAAGAAATCCAGAGGCGTTTGACAGGTACACGGCAACCCGCTTTCTGATAGACCCAGCGCTGGATGAGTTCTCCCTCTTGGCCCGCATCACCGCAGTTGATAACCATTTCGGCTTGCGCGATGAGGGTTTTGATGGTGTTGAACTGCTTTTGTACGCCTTTGTCGTTGGTTACTTTGATACCAAAACGCTCTGGCACCATAGGCAAGGAGGACATGTTCCAGCCCTTCCATTGCTCGTTGTACTCGTTGGGATCGAGCAAAGCACAGAGATGACCAAAAGTCCAAGAGACACAATACCCATTGCCTTCCATATAGCCGTCACGCGAAGTGGTTGCCCCTAATACACGAGCAATATCGCGTCCCACAGAGGGTTTTTCGGCTATACAGAGAATCATGAGTAGTTAAGAAAGGATAGTTAATTGTTGGTAATTATTTTTTACCACTTTGGACATTAGCGCCATAGCCGTAGCCGTAACCATAGCCAATCTTATCCGCTGCTACACTATTGAGAACGGTAATGATATTTGGCAATCGCTTTTGTTCGTTGATTTGTTTGAGGAAATCAATGAAATTATAAGTGGTGTATCGTGCACGGCAAACATAGATAGTCATATCTGCAATGCGATTCAACAAGAAAGTATCGCTAACCATTGCTACAGGAGCAGTGTCCACAATGATGTAATCATAGGTCTTGCGTAGTTCCGCAAACAAAGCATCTAACCGTTCGCTTTGCAATAATTCGCTTGGATTAGGAGGTACGATGCCTGCTGGTATGAGCGTCAGATTAGGGAACTCTGTTTCTACGAGAATATCCTTTATTGTGTAAGCGTCATCTGAGAGATAACTGGTCAAGCAACCTTGATTGGAGCATTGTAGATATTCTGCTAACATTGGTTTGCGAATGTCTAAACCAACAAGAGCAACTTTTTTATTCAGCAGAGATAAAGAGATAGCTAAATTGATGGCAACATACGATTTTCCTTCACCATTGATGCTTGATGTTACTAACATAACAGGACATTGTTGGTGAGCAGGTTTCATAAATCCAATTGTTGTACGCAAGGATCTAAACAACTCTGCAGATACAGAGTTAACTCCATCACGCACTGCAATATGCTCGCCATGGTGATTTCTTACCAAAACACCACCAAATGGCAAGGCTGTCTTTTGTTCTAATTCTTTCGATTCGTCTGTTAAACGATTGTTGAATAGGTAGTACAGATATATACCCAACGCGGGGAGTCCCAAACCTAACAACAAACAGACTACTGCTATCATCTTCAAATTAGGCTCCAATGTATTGGGGTGCATTTGTGGGGTAGCAATAATCTTGGCAGGCATGACAGTAGAAGCCAGTGTAAGCGCGTTTTCTTCGCGCTTTTCGTAAAGGAAGAGATACAAGCTTTCGATTAACTGCTTTTTGCGTGCAACTTCAATGTATTGACGCTCTTGGCTTGGAACGCCATAGCGTTGTTGCTCTACATTGCCAAATCGTTTTTCAAGGTCCTTTTTTGAAATCTCCAATCGGTTGTTAACACTACCGATACTGGTTATAATATTTTCGCGCAAGATTGCCAGTTGTGTATCCATATGCGCACTTACAGGGTTGTCGCTGGCAGCGGTTCGTTGTACGCGTAACTTTCGCATTACTAACTGATTGTACTCTCCGATGAGCGCAACTAACGAGCCGTCAACGATACCTAAGTTAGCAGGGATTAATTTGTCAAATTGAGCATCCTCGCTGATAAACTCAGCAACATAATTAACTAAGTTGATTTGGGTTTCAATCTCTGCAACTCGCTTTTTGTATTCAGTGCTTTCTTGCAGATACAATCCCGCTTCGCGCTCTAAGTTGATGATTCCAAACTTCTCTTTGTATTCTTCGACTTCGGCTTCGGCAGCGGATAACTCTTGCTCGATTAGTCGTAAGCGCTCGTCGATGAAAGCTGCGGTATTGCTTGCCATGATATTTTTATCAACAACGGCATCTACATTGTATAATTCTATCTCTCTGTTGATAAAGTCAATAGCCAATGAAGGTGCATCGGTGACGGCAGAAATTTCAATAACATTGGACTCTTTTTTAAGCGCATCAGCAGTAATCATTTGGTTGTACCATTCTACTGCTGGAATCATAGGAAGTGTGAAGATTTTATACTTATCTCCCTTTTCTGGTTGGCGATGGAGGGTGAAATAGATATCCCCTGCACAGGTGCTAAATGGCTTAGTTAAATCAGTGACTTTATGGCGACTAAATCTCCAATGTCCATATCTTACATTGACAATGTAGTCACTCTTGCGTGCTCGAACGGAAATGTCAACATAGCGTTTGGTGGTATCCAAGAACATAGCTGGGTATTGTACTGTTATGTCTCTTTTGGGGTATTGTCTTAGCCAACGAAGATTTCTTTTTTTGTGATAGGATGTTTGCAAATCCAAGTTATTGACTACTTGCGTCATGATGTCTCGCGATGTGAGAATGGCGATTTCATCAGCGGTCTGCTTCATTCCACCAATACCCATCATTTGCATCATTTCGATTTGCTCAATTGATGATTCAGCATCAGGTGTACGCAGCATAATCCGTGCATTGACAGCATATTTTGGGGTGGTGGAGAAATAGGTATATGCTCCAAATAGTCCACAAACAAAGCAACAGATTAGAAACCAATACCAATGTTTCAAAATGCGATTAATCCAAAGACGAATATCAATCATGTATGTGTCTTGTGTCATAACTATGTTTTCGATTAATTTTAGTGACCTTAAATGTATATTTTTTACAATGCTCCTGCTGCAGACATAACAGAAACAACCACTGTAGCAGCACTTGATACAGTGCCAATCATGCTCAGCCATAGGCCGATAGTCTGGTTGCTGGTGGATCGAGCTTGGTTGGGTTCTACAACGATGACATCGTTTTGCTGAAGATAGAAATATGGAGATTTGAAAATCTCGTCCGTATTTAAGTTGAGTCGAGCAAATTCTAAATTGCTTCCGTTCTCTCGAATGAGCAATATGTTATCTCTTTTTCCATACTGCGTCAAATCGCCCGCAGCTCCCAGTGCTTCTAATAGGGTCATTTGACCATTGAATGAATATTTGCCAGGATTGCGTACTTCACCCAGGATGGTTATATTAGCATTCAAAAAGCGCATTGTTACAACAGGATTGAGCACTTGTTCTTTTAGTCGTTCTTGAATCATATTGATGACTTCTGCTCGTGTTAGTCCTTCCACATGTAGTTTTCCCAAAACAGGGAAGTTGATATTTCCTTCGGTATCTACTATATAGTATTGATAAGAAGAAGTTGTGGGTTCGCTTGCGCTGTTTTGCGTTACATATGGTGCGCTTGGCAGATTGTATGGCAATACCGCTTCAAGGTCCAATGCTGTGACCATGATAATCAATGCGTCATTCACTTTTACTGTTGGTTCTGGTTGTGAATGTGTGTACTTGTTGATATCTTCGGCACTTTCAGGTGTAATACTTTGAAAGTAAGTTAATTGTTTGCGAGAAACACAAGAGGACATTAGTGCAATAAGCGCAAACAGATAAATAAAACTTTTTCTAAAAAACATATTTTTCGTGTTATTGATTTTACTTTTACCCAAAATCGAGCCTGCAAAGGTACTGAAATTTATTGATATGCACAAATTTTTTTCTTTATTTACGGCTATTTGGGCTTATTTTTGCAAAAACAGCTATTTTTCGCGTTAATTTTGTAGAAAAATAGTATAAAAATTTGGTCAGACCAAAAAAAAGTAGTACCTTTGCACGCTTTTTCGGTTTTTGGGCTTCCAAGTAGCGCTGCTGAGGGGACGG
The DNA here is from genome assembly GCA_045590995.1 of Paludibacteraceae bacterium. Taxonomy (GTDB): domain Bacteria; phylum Bacteroidota; class Bacteroidia; order Bacteroidales; family Paludibacteraceae; genus Colicola. Next base: position 9,698 of record JAZNRY010000060.1, read on the forward strand.
ATGACGCGGACAGACCGCGTGGCAACGTCGAGGACTCTGCATCTCGCCTGACCGATGTAACTAATAAAAAAACATTTAAGTAAATGTACGCAATTGTAGAAATGCAAGGTTTCCAATACAAAGTGGAAGCTGGCAAAAAACTCTTTGTTAACCGCATGGACGCTGAGAAGGGCGCAGAGGTAACATTTGAGAAAGTGCTCCTCGTTGAGAACAACGGAGAAGTAAAAGTAGGTGCTCCAGTAGTAGCGGGCGCTAAAGTAGTTTGCGAAGTACTCGATAATGAGTGCCGTGGTGAGAAAGTTCTCGTATTCCACAAGAAACGTCGCAAAGGCTATCGTAAGTTGAACGGCCATCGTCAAGATTTGACCAATCTCGTAGTTAAAGAGATCGTGTTGGCTTAATGTGTAACCCTTAAAAAGCAAGTTTTAAAGAAGTATGGCACACAAGAAAGGTGTCGGTAGTTCCAAGAACGGCCGCGAATCAGAAAGCAAACGCTTAGGTATTAAAATCTTTGGTGGACAGTTCGCTAAAGCAGGTAACATCGTAGTACGCCAACGTGGTACAGTACACAACCCAGGTGAGAACATGGGCATGGGTAGCGACCACACATTGTTTGCGTTGACCGATGGTATCGTTACTTTCCAAAAGAAGCGTAACAACAAGTCTTACGTATCTATCCAACCGATTGCAGAGGCTTAATTAGCCTAACACGCTTCGGCAAGAAGAAAAATCAATAAGTTTCTCCTACCGAGTGCTTCGGCAATTCGGCGGGAGAAATTTGTTTTTACAATACATAGTATGTTAACACTCAAACAGATATACGACAATAAGGCAGGCATCATCGCTGGCTTGGAGAAAAAGCACTTCGCCAATGCAGCGGAGACAATAGAGCAAGTGATTGCCCTTGATGCTGAGCGCAAGGCTGCTCAGCAAAAGAAAGATAATGCTTCTGCAGAGATGAATAAGATCTCTAAATCTATTGGTGCACTCATGGCACAAGGCAAGAAAGAAGAAGCAGAGGCTGCTAAAGCACAGACGGGTGCACTAAAGCAATCTATCCCTGTGTTTGAAGCAGAGATGGCTAAAGCAGAGGAGGCGCTCACCGCAGTACTCCTTACTATCCCTAATGTACCTTACGACCTTGTACCAGAAGGCGGTAGCGCAGAGGATAACCTCGTTGTGAAAATCGGTAATTGGGCTAATCAACCAATGCTTGATAAACTCGCAGCAGAAGGTACCATCGCAATCCGCGATTGGGATACAGCTACCGACGAACAATTAGCGAATAACGACAAACTTCCTCATTGGGAATTGGCGAAGAAATATAACCTCATTGATTTTGATTTAGGTGTGAAGATCTCTGGTGCAGGTTTTCCTGTATATGTAGGGTTGGGCGCACGCCTGCAACGCGCACTCATCAATTTCTTCCTTGCTGAGGCTGCTGCTGCTGGATATACAGAGATTATGCCTCCTACCGTAGTGAACGAGGCAAGTGGTTATGGTACTGGTCAGTTGCCAGATAAAGAGGGGCAGATGTACCATTGCCAATTGGATAATCTCTATCTGATTCCTACGGCAGAGGTGCCAGTGACGAATATCTACCGTGATGTGATTCTTGAAGAAGCACAACTTCCAGTCAAGAATTGTGCTTATACTCAATGCTTCCGTCGCGAGGCAGGTTCGTATGGTAAGGATGTGCGCGGATTGAACCGCCTGCATGAGTTTAGCAAGGTGGAGATTGTACGCATTGACACCCCAGAACATTCTGATGCCAGTCATAAAGAGATGCTTGAGCATGTAGAGGGACTGCTCAAGAAATTGGAACTTCCATATCGTGTGCTTCGTCTGAGCGGTGGTGATATGTCATTCACGGCAGCTCTCTGCTACGACTTCGAGGTATATTCGGAGGCGCAACACCGCTGGTTGGAAGTGTCTTCTACATCTAATTTCGATACCTATCAAGCGAACCGTCTCCACTGCCGCTATCGTCGTGCAGAGGACAAGAAAGTTGCCCTTGCTCATACACTTAACGGGTCGGCATTGGCGTTGCCTCGTATAGTAGCAGCGTTGCTGGAGAATAATCAGACGCCAGAAGGTATCCGTATTCCTGCGGCATTGCAGCCATATATGGGTTGTGATATGATTAAGTAATAATTGATTGAAAATAACAAGAAAGAGGATGTACACGGAAAGTATATCCTCTTTCTTTATATATTATAATAAGGAGTTATCGTTGTATCTCTGCTTGTATCCACTTGTCCAATGATTCTTTTTCTCCTAATCCAATTCTATTTTTGATGCGCATTCTTCGGCTCCAGATAGTGCGTTGAGTGGCACCAGTCAATAAGCAAATATCTGCATTGTCTATACCTAATATATATAAGGCTATTACTTGCAGGTCAGTTGGGGTCAATCGTGGGTATGTTTGTTGTAGTCTGCTTAGAATGTCGCCATAAGCTTCTTCAAACTCCTTCAGAAAATCTTGCCATTGTTTTTCGGTAGAAAAGATATTATTATCAATAAACTCTTTTGCCCATTGTGGTATGTTCTCCTCTTTCTTGCGGCTCAGTATGGTTTCTTGTAGGTTCTTGCTAAGTTCAATCCGTTGATTCATAATGCGTTTGAGCGACTCGCGGCGTATCTGCAACTCATTCTGCAAGTTGGCAATCTTCTCTTCGTTGCGTGTCTTTTCCTCCAAATGTTTAGCTTTCTGACGACTGATAAACAAGATAGCCAAGATTGCTATACACAGCACCACAATCAATACCATTGCCAATACCACATACAGCCGCTGTTTGTCCAATTCCAATTGCAAGTTCTTGGCATGTTCTACCTCATTATCATAGTGTTGCGCTGCCACAAATGCACTCGCCCTACCTTTCTCTTCCAACTCTTTGTAATAGGCATTGTATAACTCATATAGCGATTCATACGCTTCTCTATCTTTTCCTTTTAGGTGCAGATATTGACTTTTCCAAAGGGCGTGTTGTTGCGCACTCCATATTTGTGCGGTAGTGTCTGCGGCTAAAATATCAAGATATATCTTCGCCGAATCGGCTTTGTTCGTACGAATGTAATATTTCACCAAGTCATACGCATATCGCTTTTGCCCTACTTGATGACACATGTATTGACATATGCTCGCAATTTCTGGCGAATGGGGCTTATTAGCAGATAGTTGTGCGTATCGAATATCCAACTGCAAGATACTATCTCCCATAAATCGAGCGGCATCTTGTGCTTTGTCAAAGTATTGGTTTCTGCTGTCATTATTAGTGTTTCGTCCAAGTTCGCGATATACCGAAGCAAGATATAAAGGCAATCCCGCTTCTTCCAAATAGGGTAGTGCTTTCTGGTAGTTCTTTAGTGCGATGTCATATAGTTGCTCGCTCTCGCTGATACGCCCCATCTTGTAGTAGGTCATGCCTCTGATGATGGCAGTTGCGGGGTAACTCTCTGCTTTTTTGAGGTATTGCATGGCGCGTGTGTTCTTGCTTAGCCAATTCAAGTATGCACCTTGTATATAATAGGCTTCTGCCGCACTCGCTTCGTCCCCGCAACTCTCAAAATATTTCGCCAACGCATCCATATCACTTCCGTTAGGCAATCTTAGTTCGCGTTTGAGCATCAGATGGGCTTCTACCAAGCGGTAGTGCTGCTGCTCGTAGTAATTGATGGAGTTGATATCTATTTGCTTCAACATCTCATGCGCTACATCCGCATCCAACCATACTTGTGATATTGCCTCCCGTAACTCGTCGTTCTCAATAGTGGTCTTTTTCGAGCAGGAACAACACATGACCAACGCTATTATGATTATAACTTTTGTCTTCATAACAAATTTGTCTTGATTCTTGGTTTCTTATTCGCTATTCCGCCACAAAATTACAACATTTTTTCCACTCTTGCAAGCAATTTTTTATGCCTGCGTCAGTTTTTATTTTTTGTATTTTTGTAATATGCATAAAATCAGTTGAATACAAAAAGCCTGCATAGCATGCTGCATCAGTTTATTTTTTGGTTATATCAGAAAAAAGTAGTACCTTTGCATCGGATTTCAAAACCCATTTTTGTGAATAATAATGTTTCATTCAAAATGACTAGTAAAATGAAAAAGTTGATGTATGTATTGACCATTATGATGGTCGCCATGTTGACTCGCTCGTGTGAGCCACTACCTCCTGAACAAGTGTTGTCTTCAATATATGGTGTGGTTACGGATGCCGAAACTGGAGAACCGATTCCACATTGTTATATAAATTGGTATCCTCATTCAGAGCATACTATCTGCATGCCTCAATATGTCTCCCCCGCGCCAATTCTAACTGATAGTCTTGGGCGTTATACTATAAGTCTATATGTAGGTACTTGTTATATTTCAGCCGAAGCAGATGGGTATGAGGGTACGCGTACAATGATAATTGAGGTACAGGATGAAAACCCTGTTGAAATGAATTTTCAATTAACGAAAGCTATACTTGAATAGTTAATCCCTGCCTATGAAAAGTTCTTTTCGTATATTAACACTTTGGTTGTTTATCACTATTGTTGTAGCCTGTTCCTCAGGACCTATTGCCCCTAATCCACCTGCTTCTGACCCTCCTTTTATTGAAAATGGTGGATCTTCTAATCGCGAGCTTGCCGTAGCAGATATCCCTTCGCATGATATACCATATATATTGGCAGATACCATTACTCCGCCTTCTAATCCGATGGCACCCGAGGACTTGAGTGCGTTTCCAACTTTTGTGGGTACTTTGCAAATGTTTCAGCTTACTGGTATTGATGGCTTGAGTGGTCAGTATTTCTGCGGAATACGATTGCTAACCCCTATCGAAGGACCTTCGTATATTTATTATAGTCTCTTTTTGTTAGACTATCGTATAGAAAGATTAGCCCGCTTTGATCACCCTATGTTAGAATCATGTGTAGTAGGGGATACGATTTATGTAACAGGAGAACCTAAAGTTATATCTGGTGGTGTGGCTCTTGGTTTGACAATGCGTTATGTGCAACCTAAGTAATATCTACAATGATGAAGAAATATACACGCATACTCTTAGTGCTCTTTAGCTGGATATCCGTCTTCCCATTGATGGCAGAGAATACTACGCTATCTACTGATTTCACCCACGGCAGACATTCCTTGCGTTTTGGCTGGGGATTGGGTACTCGCCAATTGTATCATGATTATCAAGATTTGAATTGTATCATGCCTCCTAAATATATGCAGGGTATTCATAAATCAGCTCTTCCAGAAGATCCATATTACCAGATTTGGCAAAAGATTCAGGGCATGACGGCTGCGGAAGCGCATAAGTATCTGATGGATTGTCGTGTTATTACTAATAAAGGACCCAACCAGTTTGGGCATTTGTTTCTTGGCTATCGCTACGATGTGAATACATGGTTTAGTGCGGGTGTAGAAGCGGACTGGTTTTATCTTTGGTATAGTCAGGAGCATCGAAATGGATATGGTACTTTGGTCGGCAAATATGACTCTCAATTGCATCAACTCACGATAATGCCTACTGTGCGATTTACCTACTATCATCATCCTTTGGTCGAATTATATTCGGGCTTAGGACTAGGCTATACTTTGTATGCGGATCCATATGTTTCTCACGGTTTCACCTTCTCTCCTACCTTGTTGGGTGTGAATGTTGGCAACGAACATTGGTTTGCAGAAATTGAATTAGGCGGTATGGCTACAGTTACAACCTCTTGGAATGGTGATTCAGGAGTTCTATTCTCCTCCCGCCTCCTCTCCGTAGCCGTAGGCTATCGCTTCTAAAACGCAACTCTACCGCTATCAACTACGGTAGATACACGGTAGATATACGGTAGATACACGATAGATACCTATAGGAGTACTGAGGAAAAATACTATTAGAAGACTACAACTTCTATTCATATCTATTGTTATCTATTGCACAATTCAAATAATTATTGTAACTTTGCAACTGATTTCTAACCTGTTAAATATTTAATGTTATGAAACGATTTATGCTATTTTTTGTGTTGTGTTCTACATTGCTCATAGCTTGTGAACCAATCACTCCTAATGGAGACCAATATCCTGTAGTATCTGCGGATGATTATTATTGGAATAATGGTGAAAAAATATACTTAGAAAGAGGTAATCAAGAATATATCGTATATGACGATGCATTACTTTCCGAGATGGATAAACAAAAACTCGAGATAAGCGAAAGTGATTCATATCTTGAAGAGCCTAATCTAAAATGGGGAATCACCAAGCCAAATACTGTTATTGAAGATTTGGAGCATGTGCTATATAGAATGCCTTCCTATACTAGTGAAGGAAGAACCAACTTCTTTGTTACACACTCTTTCCTTGTCAAACTCAAGGACAGTGATGACTTGTCTATCTTGCAAAATATGGCAGAGCAATACAATGTAAAAATAGTTAAAGAGGAACTGTTACCTCTGTGGTATCTATTAGTGTGTAATTTACCGTCTTCGTCCAATGCGTTGGATATAGCAAATCGTTTTTATGAGTCAGGTAAATTTGCAGTTTCGGAACCAAATTTTATGGGAGGACTAGTCTTACATAATTAAAAAATATATTCACTTTGTAAACCCATAAAATAGTACAGCCATGAAACGAATCATATTATTTAGTTTATTGCTACTCTTTGCCGCTACTGGCACTCTGGCACAAGAGGTACAATTGCCTTATCCTTCCACTACCGCTTTGTCTTATGAAAAGAATAAAATCTATTACGAAGGCGAGCGTATCAGCAAAAGAGACTGCCAAGCATTCCTCCGTCTAAACGCCCAAGAGGACATCTACCGCCAATATCGCAGTGGTTTGCGTATGTACAACGCGGGTTGGGGCTTAATGGGTATTGGATTGGCTATAGATGCTGCCACTATTGCATATATGGGGTGGGGATTATATGATTGGGCAAAAGACTACAATCCAGAATGTCCTGATATGGGTCCAGGATTAGGATTTCTATTTACAGGAATGATTATTGGAGGAGCATTTTTGCTTTTTGAAGCTCCCGCCATTCCGCTACTTTGTGTCGGTAAAAAACGCATGCAACAAAGCATTGATGCCTATAATATTTCGCTGCCAGAGCCACAAACAGCCAAAAACTATTGGAGCATACAACCTTCCAGCAATGGCATAGGTTTAGCATATCATTTTTAATACCATCCCATAAAACCCTCACACATATGAAAACAAACTTTCGCCAAAAATATAATAGTCTATTGCAGCGTTTCATCCGTCTATTCTCGTTATCTAGTGTAGCATTTGTTCTGACTGCTTGCTATGGCTGTCCATACGCTGAATATGATGTAGAAGGATATGTCTATGACGAAAATGG
>JAZNRY010000061.1:0-17358 GCA_045590995.1 Paludibacteraceae bacterium
GCAATTGTAGCATTAGCCATCTTGTCTGCTGTCATTACCCCAACTGCGGATATTTTCACATTGCTATTGGTGACAGTACCGTTATATCTGCTTTACGAATTGAGTATTCACATTGTAGCGCATACGAAAGTGAAGGAATAATTAGACACTCATGAAAAACAAATATAAGACATTACTAATTGTTATCATGACTATCGTAGGGTGTAATGTGATACTGTTTCTAATTATTGCAATTAGCCTGATGGTAGAAAAGTCGAAGAATACAGATCGCCCCATCCAAGAAGAAGAGTATTATGATGGGTATAGTGCTGAATGCCAACGATTTGATAGTTTATTGAGTAACGCTACCGATGAAGAATTGGTAGTTGTACTTAGATATGCTATTTCGCGTCGCTATGTTCATAACAGAGATGTAGATCCATATCATAATAAGCATGTGATGTGTACTCCATGGAAACGATCACAGAGGATATTTGATGAAATAACGGATCGACATGATTTGCTTCAGCAAATATATCCCGAAGTCTATATGTTGAAAGATTATTTGCGATGGTTCAGCATGTCAGGGAAGGCATATCCAGATACTGCTGTTTCAAATAGTATATTAAGATATATAGAAAAAGAAGAAATAAAAATAGATTCGGATGTGCATCCAGCCGAATATTTCTCCACTCCATTGTTATATCAACCTCGTAGGCCACTTCCATAACCACATTTTGCCCACAAATTAGGTGCTTATTACACCATTTTTCATGCAAATTGAAAAAAAATACACTTTTTTTGTAGCATATACTTGTGTATATCAGATAATTATTGTACCTTTGTCCGAAAATTAAGTACTACTTTAGATTTGTCCAATTATGTACAACAGAACATTAGAAGCCGAGCTGATTCGCCTGTCAGGATTTTTTAGAGTATTGACTATTACAGGACCTCGCCAATCAGGAAAAACAACACTAAGCAAAAAAGTTTTTCCAGAGTATCATTATATTAACCTTGAAGATGAAACAACGCGAGCCGAATTAGAGTTAGACCGCAAGGAGTATCTACAGAAATATCGCAAAGGACTGATTATAGATGAGGTGCAAAATATGCCAGAGATATTCTCTGTCGTGCAAGTGATTGTGGATGAATACAGCGATGCACACTTCGTACTCACTGGTAGCAACAACTTTCTGCTCATGCAAAAGATTACTCAATCATTGGCAGGAAGAACAGCTGTGCTTACATTGCTGCCATTCGCTATCAACGAACTAACGAAAGAAGACCGTTCTGTAGATTTATACGAGATGCTTTTGCGCGGATTCTATCCAGCTGTATGGGCACACAATATTCCACCACAAGACATCTATCGCCAATACTTCTCCACATATATTCAGCGCGATATTCAGCAAGTACTGAAGATACGCCATCTGTCGGAGTTCCGCCGCTTTGTTATTATGTGTGCTTCGCGCATTGGTACGGAGTTTAATGCACAGAGTATGTCAAACGAACTCGGAGTATCCATACCCACAATACAGGAATGGATGAATGTGTTGGAAGCATCGTATATCGCATTTCGGTTGCAACCATTCTATAGAAACATCAATAAGCGCCTCATTAAAACTCCAAAAATATACTTCTACGATGTAGGACTTGTATGTTTCTTATTAGGTATAAAGACTGCCCAACAAGTAGAAACACACCCATTGCGAGGACAGATATTTGAGAATATGGTGGTATGTGAATTTTTGAAACAGCAATACAACCAAGGACAGGATAGTAATATCTATTTTTATCGTGATAAAGGTCAACACGAAGTGGATTTGATTCAGGAAGACGGCATTAACCTCTCAGCATACGAGATAAAGTTATCTGCTAATATCCATACAGATTTCTATAAGAATTTGCAATACTTCCGAGCACTATTTCCAACCGAAACAGTTGTTACTCAGGTCATCAATACTGGTGAGAACGACAATCGCGACCCACTGCATGGACATATCAATTATTTGAATATATTCGAGTAATCATGCATATAGCCAACCACATTTAGCCCACAGAAAGCCCAGAGATGTCCCACAGATGTCCCATCGTGGTCGCCTAACATACAGGCACCTTTAGATACACAACGGTACAAACCGAAGTGAAAGATGGGGGAGAGGGACTCCTTGCAAAGTCCTAATGGTAAGCGAATGGTATGCGAGGGTATCGCTCGCCAATGATTGCCCGTAGAAAGGCCATTAAGAACGATTTTGCACTAATTATGCGCCCAACCAAGGGCAAAGACGCTTATTCGACAACCGCGAATAGGCGTTGTTTGTTTCATGCACGCCAACATGGTCGAACCCGAAGTAATCACATCGTCCACCAACAAAAGATGCTTATTCTTCCACTCTTCAGGATAGCGTACCGCAAAGACATCCTGCACATTGTCCTTGCGCTTCTCAAACCGCGAGCGCGACTGATGGGGATTATTCCGCATACGCACCAAATGCTCTGTATCCATAGGAATATGCAACACATCGCTCAATCCCCTACCTATCCACTCTGCCTGATTGAACCCCCTCGCACGCAAACGCTTAGGGTGCAATGGCACTGGCACAATCACATCAATATCGTCCCACAAATCCACATCAATATACTCCTGCGCCGCCAAACGACCTAACATATAAAAAACTTGCGGATGCGGATGATTGCCGAACTTCCCTCGCTCAATCAACGCTCGCAAGTTTTTACCTCGTCCACGATTGTAATACGCAAACGCCATTCCGCGCTCATAACGAACACGACATTTCTCATCCTTAAACAACTGCTGAAACAGCATATCTACGCCGTTCTGCTCCAACAAAGTATGTTCGGTACGAGGCAGAGTAGCCACACAATCCGCACACACCACCTGCTCCTCCTGCAACTTACAGCCGCAAGCCATGCAGCAACGAGGAAAAAGCACTTCAAGAATAGCCCTACAACCCGTACGGATGAAAGAAAACATCAACAATCACCTATCTTCGTCCCCTCATCCAACTTGCCAATCCCGATAAACCGTTGCGTTTGGCATCATCTGCAGGTTTAGCGACTGGAGTGGTTGGCAATGTAAACTCTAACACAGGAGATGGCGACGATATGTCATCATCCAACTCTATCACCACATCACCATCTTGCACTTCTTCCGTAACCTCTGGCTCTACAACTACTGGTTCTTCCACCTCTTCCTCTTTTGCCTCTTCCGCCACTGGTTCTGTTTCTACCTTATCCTCATAGAAACTCTTAATGGCTTCATCTACTGTTTTCTTACCAACCGCGTCATCCAGCCCCGGTATATCCGACACCTCATACCCCGTAGCAATCAAGGTTACACGCACTTTCTCGCCCAATGTCTCGTCCAACGACACACCCCATTGCACCTCTACTTCTTCGCCTACAGCCTGCACGAAATCATGAATATGATCCAACTCCTGCATGATAATAGGGTGTTCCGTTGAGCAATAGAGCTGCAACAATATACGCTTGGCACCACTAACTTCACTATTCACCAATGGCGAATGTAGCGCCTCGTGTATCGACTGCTCAATACGGTCCTCTCCACTCGCACTACCCACACTCATAATGGCTACATTACCATTCTTCAATGTATTATATACATCCGCAAAGTCCGTATTGATATACCCTGGAACAGTGATAATCTCCGCTATCGAACGAGCTGCATTCGCCACTACATCATCCGACTTGGAGAAAGCATTTAGGAAATTAAAATCAGGATATATCTGGCGAAGTTTCTCATTGTTAATGACCAAGATAGCATCTACTTGTTCTGCCAATCGAGCCACACCCGTCATTGCTTTCTTTATCTTCTTCGCGCCCTCGAAAGCAAACGGAATAGTCACAATACCCACTGTCAGGATATCCATCTCTTTTGCTACCTCTGCCACCACCGATGAAGCACCCGTACCCGTACCTCCACCCATACCAGCTGTCAAGAAGAGCATCTTGGTGCCATCATTGAGTGCCTCGCGTATGCGATCACGGCTCTGCTCGGCATATTCCTGCGCAACCTCTGGTCTGCCGCCCGCACCTAATCCAGGACCTAACTGCAACTTGGCTGCCACACTGCTACCCGCCAAACTCATCTTATCGGTATTGCAGACCATAAATGTCACATCCTTCACACCTTGTGAATACATATAATTGACTGCATTGCAGCCACCGCCACCAACTCCCATTACTTTGATTATGGAGTCTTGGGTAATCTCAGGAACTAAATCGCTAATTACATCGTACATAGTATAATTGGTTTTATATGGTTTTACTTCGTTTCTGTTTGTGTTTGTGGTTGTTCGGTGAACATATCCAGCAAGCTGGTTTGTGCCGTTTGTTTGAACTTCTCAAAATGCTTTCGCAAATCATGTACAGGTTCCGCATCTGGGTGTCTGTCGCGGTAATGAGCCCCCAACAAAAGTGTTCCAACCAATGCACTATAATTGGGCGTACACATCTCATCGGGTGTATCGCTCGTCAGCCACGACGCATGCGAGCCATACAATACTGGTACAGATACGAACTGCTGGACGAAATCTTCCATTCCCTGCAACATCGAAGCGCCACCCGTGATGTACAACACCCCCACTTGCTGCTCGCAAGCACGAAGGTCGTCCACCAACGGAGCCATGATCTGTTGCAATCGCGCCACAATCGTCTTTACCAAATCCGACATGCGAATAATCCTTGTTTCGCCCTCCTGATTTGCATCTGGCATACGGAAACATTTGCTTTTGCTATCCGCATCTACAGCAGTGGCTCCATACTTACATTTTAATAATTCTGCGTAGCGTTTGTTTATACCCAACTGTTGAATGTCGCGTGTCACATCGTATCCGCCTTGTGCTACCACCTTATTGAGCACATACTTGCCCTTGCTAAACACCGTCAGCGTAGTCGTCTGTGCTCCCATATCCAAAATAGCACAGCCATTGCGGAAGTCCTCGTCCGTAGCCAACGCGCACAACAACGCATCAGGACGCGCATACATGCGCTCAATATGCTTTGGAGTACGAATAAAACTATCCAACACCTTTTGCTCCAACTCCTTCGGACCAACAAACACCGTATATTTCACCTCAATCTTCGCTGCTCGCTGTTGTGGAGAAGGTTCTTCCTCTTGAGGCACTCCGTCCAACACATAGCAATACGGTATCGTTGCCAATACTGCCACCTGTGGGTTGCGCAATTCTATCTTCGTCTTGCACTCAGCATCCATTTCTTCCAACAACTCGCTGGAAATCTCGCGTCTATACACTTGATTACGATAGGATGACACCTCTGCCAACTTCATCAACCTACCACCCAATGTCACAAAGGTGGAGGTCAATGCAGGATGCTTGATGCGATTAGCAAGCAAACGCATACTCTCGCTGATACCATAACTCGCGTCACTTGTACTGGTGATTACACCGCGCTCTACGCTCGCGCTACGCGCCGATTGCTCTACGCCCAACACATGCAACAAGCCATCAGCCGTTCGCTCCGCAGCCATTGAGCGCACGCCATCGCTGCCCAAATCGGTTGCCACCAACGGTTGGGGTAATGTAGTTTCTATTTTTTTTCTTACCATATCCTCTTCTATTTCCTACAAAAATTAATACCTCCCCACGACTTGACCTTGATAGCGCAAGTCATACTCTTTGTAAGACTTATACCCAATCTTGTCAAACCCTTTCACATACAATTTGCGCAGGCGTTCCATCTTTTGCTCATACCCCTGCAAGTCCCCTAAGAGGATATCCCCCTCCACATGGCGTTGTTTCAACACATGCTGCTTTGGATTGCGCACATGAACCTGCGTAATGCGCTGACTCCAATAACTATCGTCCTGCAACCAGCACACAAAATCAAAGTACTCTTCCGTGGCTGCACGCTGGCTTACATTGCCCTTGAAGATAGGCACCGACACCTCTATGGAAGAACGAACAGGCATCACTCTGCGATCGGTATCCACATAATAACTACCCTCAGCAGTCGTGACATACAACATCGGCACACGCTGCGTGAGTCGCACACAGACATCGCCCGTTGATATTTTGTAACATTCTGCGGTACGAATCATATCGTGCTGCAAGAGGCATTGCTCTATCTCCTGACACGACACTTCATCCCATCGTTTTCCCACAGGCAACAATGCTCTACGCTGCAAGGTTCGCTGCAACTCATCAACGCTTACAAACTGATGTTGCGCGCTATCGCACAACAAGATATCCAACCGCTGGCATACTGCATCGGTTGGCTGCTTCGATGCCCAAGCACCGACTACCCATGTGCCTATACTCAGAAGTATTGCACATGCTAAAACCAACATTTTCTTTTTCATATACAGTTAAGGATTAATTGTTCTTTCACTTTCTCTACGCACCTATCTATATCCCCTGCCCCCATCGTAATCACAACAACTGGCTCTGCCACCTGCGTCACGCGTTGTAGCACATGATTTGCTAAATCGGCTTTCTCTACAATCGCAACTGTCTTCATTCCGTTCGCCATTGTCATCTTGCTCATTAGCCAATCGCTTGTCACACCCGATATAGGTTGCTCGCGCGCAGGATAAATCGGCAACAACACCACTTCGTCCAGCGTACTCAACACCGCAGCAAACTCAGGCGCAAAATCGCGGGTTCGGGTAAACAAATGGGGCTGAAACACACCTATCACATACCTGTCAGGACACAAACGCCTGACAGACTTTATGCACGCCTCCAACTCCATTGGGTGATGCGCATAGTCGTCCACATATACCACTCTCGGCGTATTCACATGGATATTAAATCGACGATACACACCCGAAAAAGTGCGCATACCATTGCGCAATTCATCATCCGTAGCCCCCATTAGCCATGCTACAGCCATCGCAGCCACACCATTCTCGATATTCACCCACACTGGCACGCCCAACTCCACATCCGCTACGGTGTGTTCAGGAGTATGAAAATCAAGGCGAATCTCGCCATCCGCTATCCGTACATTATCCGCATAGAAGTGCGGTTGCGTAGCGGTATTTTGCGATTGTATCACATCATAACTATACACCCTACACTGCGGCGAAGCAGCCTTCTCCATATCCTGCGCCAAAGTCGCCTTTACAACCAACGCACGCTCCACCAGCCCCGCATATTTCTCGAAACTCTCACGATACGCTTCCGCATCGCCGTAAATATCCAAGTGATCCGGATCCATGCTCGTAATCACCGAAATGTATGGTTTCAACTGATGAAACGAACGATCAAACTCATCCGCTTCCACCACCACATTATCGCTTTGGTCCAACAGCAGGTTGGTCTTATAATTATTGGCTATTCCGCCCAAAAACGCATTGGCTCCCACATGCGATTGGTGCAATATATGTGCTAATATCGTACTCGTAGTCGTCTTTCCATGCGTTCCTGCCACACAGAGTGCTTTCTGTTGTCGCGTCACCCGCCCTAAGACCTCCGCACGCTTCAATATCTGAAACCCATTCTCCCTCAGCCACACATATACCGCCATTTCCTCTGGCACAGCAGGCGTTCTAACAACGGTAGTAGTCTCTCTCTTCAACTCCTTCACCCACGACAAATCCTCATCATACTGCACACTTATTCCCTCTGCTTCTAACGCACGCGTCAGTACCGACGGCGTACGATCATACCCCAACACACGGTATCCCTTTGCTGCGAAATAACGCGCCAAAGCACTCATACCAATACCGCCTATCCCTAAGAAATAATATGTGTCTATCTTGCTGTCTGTCATATGGTTTTCTCCTGCTATTTTTTTCGCGCTGTAAAAGAAAATTCCTTTTGCAACTTATCCTTGAACATGCCGAGTACGAGATAATATAGCGCCATGGCGCAGAGTGCTACCGTACCGAGGATTTCCTCGCGTACTGCCCAGATTGCATTACCAACAAGCATTACCGCCAGCATCACAAAGAATGGCAGCAGATATGCCAGCACCACGGCTTTCCAGCCCATTCGTTGCTGCACCATCACTTCCACGGCATCGCCTACTTTATACTCCAATAGCGGCTTGTCCGCGTCCAATACCCCATAGCCCATAGGGCGTCCATTATCCGACAAAAGAACAGCCGTCATTTCCTTCTCGGCGCTTTCTGCGCTGGCGCACATGGCTTTGACTTTGCATGCCGCACACGCGCTCGTTTGCACGATGCGCACGAGGGCGGTTCCGTCCTCATTCAACGCGATTATTATGCCGTCATGTTTAATCATTTTCCTTTTGCTTTGCAAAAAACGCACAAAGGTAGTGATTTTTTTACAGATATGCAAGTTTTTGGACTAAAAGTTCACTTTTAGCGACAAAAAACAAGATTATACTCTCGTTTTATTCTCCGCTTTCTATACATTACGACACAAATTTTAGTCCGATGAAGGACAAGATTAATGTGCAGATGAAGAACAAACGCCAAAACATAGCGGGCTCTTTGAATACGAATATCCCTATCAACACCGTGCCAACGGCTCCTATGCCTGTCCTTATCGGATAGGCGGTATATGCTTCTTTAATCATAGCGTGGTTATTTGCAGACTTGCTTAATAACCTACGAATAACTAACGAATAACTAACGAATAACTAACGATTACCTGCTGAAAAGCGGGTGCAAAAAAGCCCACATCTGCGAAAAAAATCCCATATCTTCCAAACATTGTAAACTTTTCAGCCCAAAACTTGCACACATCACAAATTTTCACTACCTTTGCAGGCGTTATCCAAGCAACAAACATTCTCCTCGAAGAGGACAATAAATGAACAATAAAAGAAAACAACACATATCATGAAAGCAAAACAAATCATTCTTTTGGGTATCTGCGCGGTACTGCTTTGCCCACCCATGCAAGCCGCTGAACGCTGGATAAAAGGTTACAAAAAAGTACTCGTTATTGGTGCGCACCCCGACGATCCCGAAACGATGTGCGGAGGCACAATGATTAAACTGCGCGAAATGGGCGTGGAAGTCGTATCCGTCTATCTCACAGGAGGCGAAGCAGGTATTCAAGGCAAAACACACGAAGAGTCGCGCACCATTCGCACCGCTGAAGCAAAAAAAGCATGCGAAGTGATGGGCGTTCGTCCTGTGTTCATGACCCAAATCGACGGCAATGCCGAAGTCAACAAAGCGCGCTATGCCGAGATGAAAGCCCTGATTGAAGCCGAGAAACCCGATATGGTCATCACCCATTGGTCAATTGACTCACACCGCGACCATCGTGTATGCTCTATCCTTGTGTATGACGCTTGGCGACAAACAGGTTACACCTTCGACCTCTACTACGGCGAAGTGATGACGGGTCTGCAAACGCAGACCTTCGCCCCTAACCATTGGGTGAACATCACCGATCAACACGAACAGAAAGTGAAAGCCTACTACTGCCACAAGAGCCAAGACATGCCCATGGTACAGGAGTGGCACGATGCTATGGAGAAACTCCGCGGCATGGAGTGCCATACCAAATATGCAGAGGCATTTGTGAAACAAGTGTGGAAGGAGTGAGGCGAGAGGTTAGAGGCGAGAGGTAATGAAGATAGTTATAGCATCCGATTCCTTTAAGGGTTCGTTGAGTTCGATAGCAGTAGCAGAAGCCGCTACACGCGGTATTAAAGCCGTATATCCTGATTGCGAGGTAGTGGCAGTGAATGTGGCAGATGGTGGCGAAGGCACCGTAGAAGCCATAGTAGATGCCTTGGGCGGCAAGATAGTACATACCATGGTTAGCGATCCATTGGGTCGTCCAATACAAGCGCACTACGGCATTGCGGGCAAAAAAGCCATCATCGAGATGGCTGCTGCCAGCGGTTTGCCCCTACTCCAACCCGCAGAACGCAACCCATGGATGACCTCTACTTATGGTACAGGCGAGATGATTATGGATGCCATTCAAAGAGGCTGCCGCCAGTTTTTAGTGGGTATTGGCGGTAGTGCCACCAACGATGCTGGCACGGGTATGTTGCAAGCATTAGGCTTCAAATTCTACGATTTCAACGGAAAAGAGATTACCGACTGCCGTGGTGGAAGATTGCAAGATATTGCCGATTTAGACGATACTTTTGTGCCAAAATCCGTGCAAGAAGCACAGTTTATTGTAGCATGTGATGTGGACACACCCTTCTGCGGTACAGAAGGCGCAGCACCCGTGTTCGCTCCGCAAAAAGGAGCCGATGCAGAAATGGTGGCAAAATTAGATGCGGGCATGGCTTCTTTTGCCCATGTCATCGAAAATAAATACGGTATCAATATCGTACCTGTGGCAGGTGCTGGTGCAGCAGGTGGCATGGGTGGTGCATTCAGAGCATTCCTTGATGCCAAACTCCAACGAGGCATAGAGATGGTGCTGGATTCTATCGATTTCAACGCAATAATCCAAGATGCAGACTTGATTATTACAGGCGAGGGAAAGATTGATTTCCAAACAGCCAAAGGCAAGACTACTGCGGGCGTACTGGCTCGCGCTAAGCAGCAAGGCATACCTGTTGTGGCTATCGGTGGATGCGTGGAGATGTGCGAAAGTGTTGAGCAAATGGGCTTTGCAGGTATCTATCCTATCTTGGAGGAGAAAGTGCCATTGGAAATAGCTATGCGTCCAGACTTCGCCGCCAAAAATGTGGAAAAAACTGTAAAAAAAATAATCGCCTCAACTTTCAACTAAAATTTGCACATATCGCATTTTTTTTGTACCTTTGCAGGCTGAAACAAAAAAAGGTATTCCTACCATTAACTATGACACAAAATTAAACTATGGCACGACGAGTAACAAGACCAACCACTCCTACTGCTTCGAGCAGTAAACAACAACCAACCAACATTGACAAACCCAGCATTAAAGACTATGTACTCTCCACCCGCGATATGGTGATGAGCAACCGTTTTCAATTAGCAATGGGTATTATACTTATTGCTATCACCTTAATGCTATTGATTGCATTCGTTAGTTTCTTTTTCACAGGAGCCAACGACTTCTCTATTCTTGAACACACCGCTGATCGCCGCACAATGCGCAGCGAGATACAAAACGCATTAGGACTTCCCGGTGCAGTCATCTCGCGTTGGTTAGTGGACGGCACTTTTGGTATCGTATCATTAGCGGCTCTGGTAGCATTAGCCCTCACAGCCGTACGCATGGTGGCAAAATTCACATTGAACCATTTGCGCCTGCTTTTCATCACCCTATTCATACTACTTTGGGGGTCTATTGCATTGGGATTCGCACAACAGATGATTGGCATCGGCACCTTCTTCCGCTGGGGAGGAGCGTTCGGGCAAATAGTCGCAGAATGGGCAATATCTTATATACAATGGATTGGAGTACTTTTGATTTTAATAGCAATACTCATTGTCTTTCTCATTGTAGTGGATAAGCACTTCGTAGAACATTGCCAACAACTTGGTTTATGGATACAGAATCTATTCGCAAAGCCAACAAAAACAGCCACAACGGAAGAACTCGACACGGAATCCATTACCAACGAAGAGGATACACCCGACAATATCATTGATATTATTCTTGATGAACTCCCCGCCGTTGAAGAAGATAAAGAAAATGAAGAAAACATACCCATACTGAATATAGAACCTACTTCATCGGAAGAATTAAATACGGAAGACGCGGAAGAAAACAATCAAACGGAGGAAGAAGAAGTAGCTATTTCAGTAGAAGAAGTACGAGAAGTAGAACTATCGGAAGACGACCCCGAGTATCTTCTGCAGAAACTCGGTCCATACGACCCCCGCAAGGATTTGGAGCACTACAAGTTCCCTTCGTTGGGTCTGCTCAAAGTATATGACAACGAGACGGCTCCCGTCATCAACCAAGAGGAGCAACAAGCCAATGCCAACCGCATCGTGACCACATTGCGCAACTATGGTATTGAGATTGAATCAATCAAGGCAACAGTGGGTCCTACCGTAACACTCTATGAGATCGTGCCTCAAGCGGGTGTGCGTATATCGAAGATTCAGAACTTGGAGAGCGACATCATGCTCTCGCTTTCTGCAATGGGCATCCGTATTATCGCTCCTATTCCAGGCAAAGGTACTATCGGTATTGAGGTGCCCAACGAGAAGCCACAGGTGGTGTCGATGCACTCGGTGATTGCCAGCAAACGCTTCCAAGAGGAGCAAAAGATGAAATTGCCTATCTCTATTGGACGCACCATCACCAACGAAGTGTTTATGTTTGACTTGGCAAAGACCCCACACTTGCTTGTAGCAGGTGCGACGGGACAAGGTAAGTCAGTAGCTATCAATGCTATTATTACTTCGTTGCTCTACAAGAAACACCCAGCCGAATTGAAGTTTGTGATGGTGGACCCTAAGATGGTGGAGTTTGCGCCATACAAGCCATTGCTGCGACACTATCTGGCGGCTACCCCTGACACAGAGGATGAGAATATCGTGATTGTAGATTGCGACAAGGTGGTTAACACCCTCAATTCGCTTGTGGTTGAGATGGAGAACCGATACAAATTGCTGATGGATGCGGGTGTGCGTAACCTCGAAGACTACAACGAGAAGTTCGTTTCGCGCAGGTTGAATCCAGAGAAAGTGGTGGCAGATAGTTTGCACCACCAGTTCTTGCCATATATCGTGATTATCATCGACGAGTATGGCGATTTTATCATGCAAGCGGGCAAGCAGGTGGAGACCCCTATCGCGCGTATCACCCAGAAAGCGCGCGCCGTGGGTATGCACATGATTCTCGCAACCCAACGCCCATCGGTGAATATCGTGACGGGTGTAATCAAAGCGAATATCCCAACGCGTATCGCACTCCGCACACAATCCGTAGTGGATTCGCGCACCGTGCTTGACACGAAGGGTGCAGACCAACTCATTGGTCGTGGTGATATGCTCTATTCGGGCAATGGTAATATCACCCGTCTGCAATGTGCGTTTGTGGACACCCCAGAGGTAGATGCGATTGTGGAGCATATCGAGAAGCAACAGCATTACTTCGAGCCATACCAATTGCCAGAGTATGTACCAGAGGGAGGTGAAGGCGAAGCATTGGCACCCGGCGCGGTAGATTTGAAACGCCTCGACCCAATGTTTGCGGATGTCGCACGCTATGTCGTAACCAAGCAAGAGGGATCCACCTCGCGCCTGCAACGCGCCTTTGAGATTGGTTACAATCGCGCGGGCAAATTGTCTGATCAACTGGAGGCAGCAGGTATCGTGGGACCAAACAAAGGTCCTAAAGGACGCGATGTGCTAATACAGAGTCTGGATGAACTGGATAAGAAATTAGAAGAATTAGGGTGCTAACATTATGAAACTATTATTTATAACCCTTACCGTTCTGCAATCGCTACTTGCGACATTAGAACAAAAGACATTGGTGTCGGATTTCACCATCAGCATTGCCGAGCAGCAAGCCCAACCCATCACCTACACGGGCAGTCTGGCTATGCACGGCAAGCAATTCACGCTGAGTATGTTTAACATGGAGGCTGCTTACGACGGCAACACCTTATATATGTATAGCGAAGAGTTGGAAGAATTGACTCTTTCTACCCCCACCGAAGAAGAACTAACACAAACCAATCCATTCCTCTACGCGCAGGCATTGCTGCCTATTTGCCAGTATGCCGAAAAAGTCGTAGGCGACAAGACGCAAATAACGCTGACACCCAATGACCAGTCAGCAGGTATCAAGAAGTTTGTACTGCGCGTAACCACAGCTACCCTACTCCCAACGAACATAGAGATACACGAAACAGAGGTTCAAACCACCACTCTCCGCCTTAGCAATGCTCGCTATACAGACGAAACGCCATCATTCGTTATAGAGAAAGAAGGGGCGTTTGTTAACGACTTGAGATAAATTGTAAATTGTCAAATAGTAAATTATATGAAATGTCTTATTATCGGCTCTGGCCCTGCTGGCTATACCGCAGCTATTTATGCTTCACGCGCTAACCTCAGCCCCGTACTTATCGAGGGCATGCAGGTAGGCGGACAACTGATGATTACCACCGAGGTGGAGAACTTCCCGGGCTATCCAGATGGCGTAGAACCTTATCAAATGATGGACGATATGCGTCGCCAAGCCGAGCGTTTCGGCACTGAGTTCGTCTCAGGCATGGTGACCAAAGTGGATTTCTCTTGCTCGCCCAAGAAAGTGTGGGTGGAAGATGACCAACTCTATGAAGCTGACACCGTGATTATCGCCACTGGTGCAAGCGCTAAGTTCTTAGGTATCCAATCTGAGGAGGACTATAAGGGTCGCGGCGTGAGCGCTTGCGCTACTTGCGACGGCTTCTTCTACCGCAAAAAGACCGTAGCTGTAGTGGGTGGTGGCGACACAGCCTGCGAGGAGGCGAACTACTTGGCAGGATTGTGCGAGAAGGTATATATGATCGTGCGCAAGCCATATCTGCGTGCATCGGAGATTATGCAACAACGCGTGAAAGACAATCCAAAGATTGAGATACTCTTCGAGCACAACACCCTCAACCTCACAGGTGAAACCAAAGTAGAAGGTGCAGACCTCGTATATAAGAAAGGTACGCCAGAGGAGGAAATCCGCCATATCGCTATCGACGGTTTCTTCCTTGCAATTGGCCATAAGCCCAACACCGACCTCTTTGCGGAGTACATCGAGCGTGATGCAGAGGGATATATCAAGGTAGAAGGTCATAGCCCATGCACCAATGTGGCAGGCGTGTTCGCCGCAGGCGACTGCGCTGATCCACACTACCGCCAAGCCATCGTGGCAGCTGCCAGCGGTTGCAAAGCAGCCATGGAAGCCGAGAAATACATTGCTGCATTGGGCTAAAAACAAAGAAAATACGCTTTTTTTTGAAAAAAAGTACCAAAATATTTGGTCATGTCAAAAAAAAGCAGTACCTTTGCACTCGCTTTTGAGATTTGTGCTCAATGCGAGGGGTGCCATAGCTCAGTTGGTAGAGCAAAGGACTGAAAATCCTTGTGTCCCCGGTTCGATTCCTGGTGGCACCACAAAAAGGACTTTGAGAATTTCTCAAAGTCCTTTTTTACTTTATACACCCTACACCATACACTACTATGCACCTCCAAGTCATCGCCCACGCCCATAACGGCTTTTCACAGAAGTTCGGCATTCCCCGCCAAAGTAGAAAAGACTCTTGCATTGAGACACATATTATATTTGCGCACGCGTATCGCGTGCGCGAGGCTTTGCGCGGAGTAGAAGACTACTCGCACTTGTGGCTGCTATGGGGATTTCATGAGGCGATGAGGCGAGAGGATAAAGGCAAGGATAGTTGGTCTCCCACCGTGCGACCACCGCGTTTGGGAGGCAACAAACGCATGGGCGTTTTCGCCACACGCTCACCCTTTCGACCAAATCCGATTGGGCTGACCAGCGTCAAACTGCTGCGCATAGAAGACACTCCTGACAAAGGATTGGTACTTGTAGTATCGGGAGCTGACCTATTAGATGGCACTCCCATTTACGACATCAAACCCTATCTGGCGTTTTCCGATAGCCATCCCGAGGCTAAAAGCGGATTTGCAGAAGCCACACAAGACTACCATTTAGAGGTGCATATTTCCAACCATTTGTTGCAAGAAATCCAGCACAAAGGTTGCCCATGGGATGCGATAAAAGAGATACTCAGTCAAGACCCTCGACCCGCCTACCAAAACGACCCCGAACGCATTTATCATCTGGATTATGCCAATTGGAAAATTGACTTCATAGTAGATAATTCTACCCTTTATGTGCAAAATATAGGGGAAATTTAGGTGATTTTAATAAATTATTTGCCTATATCAAAAAAAAAGCGTAACTTTGCGGGCTGAATTGATAATAAATTAAAATTTATAATACTAATGAAAAAGTTTTACTCTATTCTTTTGGTACTTGCATGCGCAATGTCTGTAAGTGCTCGTGTAATCTATTTAGTCCCTAACGATTGGCGTTCGGATGGCGCTGCTTTGTTCGTACACTCTTGGGGTGGAGGCTCTGATATTGCGGGTAAAATGACGCAAGTATCTGAAAACCTGTATCAATTTGAAATAGGTAGCAATACCAATTGCTTATTTGTGCGTCAATCACCAACTTTGGGGGACCAAATCAATTGGGAACAAAAGTGGAACCAAACAGCGGATCTCGCTATTCCTGCTGATAAGAACTGCTATACTATCTCAGGTTGGGGACCAAACGATGGGTCTTGGAGTACCCAAGGCACAGTCACCCCTCCTACCCCAGATCCTAATGCCACATACTATGTGACTGGTTCTGCCGAACTTGTAGGTGAAGACAAAGCATGGAGCGAGACTGCTATCTCCATGACCAAAAACGCAAACAATACTTTCACCCACACTTTCAGCGAACTGGCAGAAGGTGTGATATATCGCATGAAGATTACCAATGGAACATGGGAATCAAACTGGGGCTTTAGTGCAGTGCAAAATGCGCATGCAGGTGTAACGGGTGATTCAGATGGAAACATTGTCTTTAAGTTGGCTACAAAAAGTAATGTGAATGTTACTTTCAACGGCGCAAGTATTACATTAACAGGTGATTTTACCGACGAGAAACCTGTTAATACGAACTCCGTTCCTGCTGAATGTGAAGATGTTATGTTGCAAGCATTCTACTACGACTCCTACCGAGATGGTGCCCCTGGTGATGTGCTTATCAACGGAAAGCAATTAGGAAACACCAAATGGAATGTATTGCTCGATCAATCAGGTGAGATAGGCACCTACTTCGACCTCGTATGGCTTCCACCATCGGGCAAATCCGAAGGTGGTACTGGCTACCACCAAACTGTTTATAGCAACCAAAACTCCGATTGGGGAAGCCAAAAAGAACTGATCGAATTCATCAACCGCATGCACGCTGCCAACACTAAGGTGGTGGCAGATATCGTTATCAACCATGCTGGCTGCAAGTCCTCTTGGTGCGACTTCTATACACAAAACTTTGGTGAATATGGCGTATTTGAGCCAGACGCATCTTGGATTGCTAAGTCCGACGAGGTAAATAATGCCCCTGATGCTGGTGATTGCAAAGGCAAAGCTACTGGCCCAGAAGATGGTGGTTATAACGGACAAGACAACTACGGCGCTGCGCGCGACTGGGCGCACGCTAAACCAGAGGTGCAAGAGATGATGAAAGCCTACCTCAAATGGATGAAGAATGTGATCGGTTTCGACGGATGGCGCTACGACTATGCACAAGGTTTCAAAGGCAAATACATTGATATGTACAATAGTGCATCAGAGAACTATTTCTCTGTAGTTGAGTTCTGGAACAACGATGTCAGTGGCTACTTGGTAGATGCCAACTGGAATACAATGGCATTCGACTTTGGCACCAAGTATTCTGCCATCAAAGGCATTGCCGATGG
>JAZNRY010000062.1:0-68426 GCA_045590995.1 Paludibacteraceae bacterium
ACCCAATTGTTGTTACAAACCCAAGAATCCCATGAAGAGATTATCCTTGAAGTCATTGACTTCCGTCCTGGCACCGAGTATGGCTATAATACACCTTGTCCAATAGAAATTCAAAAACGATAATCATGAAAAAAATGAAAAATCCTCAACAAATCCACCAAATCATCAAGTGGCTATTGCGCTTGATAGGTATCGTCTTGCAACACCTCAAAAAAGAGGGTAAAATTAAGGTCACTCCAGTGGAGTGACCTTAATGGTATCTGCTATAAGGGCGTGGTTAGAAGGGCGTTATGTCGTCGTCTAACTTTGCCCCATGGGCATCCATAGTGGCGTTCATCTTGCTTTGGAAAGTGGTTGTCGTAGGCGCGGAGAGTGTTTCGTAGATGTTTTCATCAAACGCCTCGTTCTCATTTTGGAACTTAGCATACTTGCCGATGAAACGCATCCACACCTCATCCGTAGCACCATTACGGTGTTTAGCTACGATAATCTGACCCAGTCCGCGAAGATCCTTACCCGTCTTGTCGTCGTTGTATATACGATAGTACTCGGGACGGTGGATAAAGCATACCATATCGGCATCTTGCTCAATGGCACCCGACTCACGCAAGTCAGAGAGTTGGGGTTTCTTGCCCTCCACATTGCTGTTGCTGGAGTCGCGCTTCTCCACATTACGGTTGAGCTGACTCAAGGCTATCACAGGTATATCCAATTCCTTAGCAATCCATTTCAAACGGCGAGAAATGATACTTACCTCCTGCTCGCGGCTGCCGAAATTAGCACCGTTCGCATTCATCAGTTGCAGGTAGTCAATGATGATGAGTTCCACACCTTTCTCGCGCACGAGTTTGCGGGCTTTACTTTGTAACTCAAAGATACTCAGACCAGGGGTGTCGTCAATATAAAGAGGCGCACCGATGAGTTCGTTGATCTTGCTCTCCATCTTGTTCCACTCCTGCTTGGTGAGGCGTCCGTTCTTGATCTTATCACCCTCAATCTCGCATACATTCATAATCAAACGATTGACCAATTGCACATTGGACATCTCAAGCGAGAACATCGCCACAGGGCGTTTGAAGTTGACCGCAATATTCTTTGCCATAGACAATACAAACGCCGTCTTACCCATTGCAGGACGAGCTGCGATAATAATCAAGTCAGATTTCTGCCAGCCCGATGTAATCTTATCCAGTTCAGTAATGCCACTGGGCACACCCGATATATTGCCTTCGTTCTTGGCAGCCTTGCGCATACGCTCGAATGCCTCCTCGATGACAGGGTCGATTTGCGTGACATCGCGTTTTTGCGCGCGTTGCGAAATCTCAAAGATATGACCTTCCGCCTCATGTAGCAATACATCCACATCCTGCGTTTCGTCGTAGCCTTTTTCCTCTATTTGGCATGCTACAGAGATGAGGTCACGCGCCGTAGCTTTTTGCGCTACGATCTGCGCATGGTAGCGCAAGTGGGCAGCCGATGCCACGCGACGAGTGAGTTCGCTGAGGCGTACAACACCGCCCGCCTTTTCCAATTCGCCTTGTGACTTGAGTTGCTCCACCACCGAGAGAAGGTCTATTGGCGCCTCTTTGGCTGCCAAACTGCGAATAGCCTCAAAGATACAAGCATTACTATCTACATAAAAAGACTCAGGTCGTAGCAGGTCGGCAATAGACGCATAAGCGTCCTTTTCTATCATCAATGCACCCAAGACTGACTCTTCCAGTTCGGGAGCCTGTGGTGGTAGTTTGCCCATTTCGTTCGCCCCTACTTTCGCCAAAGTAGGTGTTGTGCTTCGCTTGCGACTATTTGTTGAGGTTGCCATATTCTTTCAGCAAATTGTATGCAGCAGTAAAACTGCTGATTTCGTTGTTTAATACGCGTGCTTCAGTTTGAGCGATAAAGGTCTCCATCGTTTCGTTTTTGTAGAAACTATCCAATAGGTTTTGGTTGATGGTTTCGTACATCCAGTATTTGGCTTGTTGGGTTCGTAAGTGGTCCAAATAGCCGTTCTCGCGCGTGAACCTTATATAGTCTTCCACCATTTTCCATACGCGTCGTATGCCATTACCTTCGATAGCAGAGCATGTCTCTGCGTAGGGTTTCCAGCCTGATTCGGTAGGAGGGAAGAGTGCCAATGCGTTTTTGAAACTCACGCGTGCAGCTTCGGCGCGCTCAATGTTGTTGCCGTCGCATTTGTTGATAGCAATTCCGTCTGCCATCTCCATGATACCGCGTTTGATGCCTTGCAACTCATCGCCCGTACCTGTGACTTGCAGCAGCAGGAAGAAGTCCACCATGGAGTGTGCTGCTGTCTCGGATTGTCCCACGCCTACTGTTTCTACGATAATGGTGTCAAAGCCCGCCGCTTCGCACAGCACAATCGTCTCGCGTGTCTTGCGGGCTACGCCGCCCAAACTGCCAGCCGATGGACTGGGGCGTATGAAGGCATTGGCTTCCACAGAAAGGTGGTTCATACGGGTCTTGTCGCCAAGGATACTACCTTTGCTGCGTTCGGACGAAGGGTCGATAGCCAATACCGCAAGGTGTTTGCCCTGTTGGCATAGCATGGTACCGAGTGCCTCAATGAAGGTGGATTTACCAGCTCCTGGCACACCTGTGATACCCAGTCGTATGGCATTTCCAGCATAGGGTAGGCAGCGCTCAATGACTTGTTGAGCAATCGCTTGATCGCTGGGCAGGTTGCTCTCAATGAGCGTTACCGCCTGACTGAGCAATCGCATATCGCCACGCAAGATACCCTCTACATACTCTTCGGCAGAGAGCACTTGCTTGCGGCGGCGGAAAGTGGCATAAGGGTTCACACTGGGGAGGTTATCTACACCAGCATTGACCGTTAGACCTTTGTATTTAGCACTATTTTCTGGATGTTCCATTATTCTACTACCCAACTGATTTTGATGTTGATGACAGGATTATTTGGGTCGTTGGTAATCAGTGTTAATACGCGTGAATATTGTGCAGCAGTGGCTGTAGCAGCTACATTTAATTCCAACTTCAAGTCTGCTTTGCGACCAGCTTTGAGAGCCGATTTAGGTGCTACATATTTGATTTGAGGGTCGTTGATAATCACTCGGCGAACATGCAATGGGTTGATACCTACATTGGCGAGGGTGAGCTTAGATGCTACTTTTTTGCCTTTCGCAATCGTTCCAAGATTGAGTTCGCGTGCCACTTCCACGATAGGTGCTTGTTGGCGGTCTTCTACGCTCAGCTTAGAGAAGTCTTCCTTGATGTTGGCAGTGAGTGAAATCTTATAGGTGTCGTCGCGTTTGCCATTTACCATGACATACGCCTCTGCTGTCACAGGACCAAACAATGGACATTCATCGGATTGCAATGCGAATTGCAATTTGCCAGTTTGTTTTGGCGCTACCGTCTTTAATGTCACATTAGGCTTGATGTATGAATCCTCATCGCGCAACAGCAATTCTACGGTTACTGGTTGCTCCGATTGGTTGGCGTACTCAATCTCAAGCATCTTGTTGCTACCTTGTGTGATGACACCAAAATTGAGACCTTTCTTTTTGAGACTCAATGCGCCCATCTTGATAGGATACTGATCGGTAGGTTGGGTTGGCTTGGGTATTACCTCTCCTTTGATGTAGAGCTTGGTAGTAGGCTCGGTAGCGTTGCTGGTGACGGTCACTGTTTTTTGGAAGCGTCCTGGGCGTCCGCTTGGGTTGTATGTCACGGTAATCTCACCCGATTGTCCTGGCTCGATAGGCTCGCGTGTCCATTTGGGAGTGGTGCAACCACAACTTGCACGCACATTGCTCAGTACGAGAGGAGCCATACCCTCGTTCTTGAAGGTGAAAGTAGTCGTAACACGACCATCTGCTTCGTTAATCTTACCAAAATCGTGTGTGGTCTTATCAAATGTGATAACAGGATTTTGAGCTACGGTAGCGGTGGCAAATAGCAATACCGCTACAAAAGAAAATAAATTTTTCATATTACAACATTATTTTTTATAGTTTATTCGTTTTTCGTTATAGCTTCGCATGAACAGTCTTCTGCATTCAGCAGTCGATTATCAATCTTGGTGACATTCACCGTGTTTACACTGCCTATATTGCGCAGTTGCATACACATCTTTCCGAGCAATGTCATGTCAAAGAGCATGACCTCTATTTCGCAAGTAAAATGGTCGCCGTCGGAGGTAACATGCAGGTTACTGATGTTAATCTTGTAGTCTTCGCTCATCACCTTCATAATACGCATCATCACACCAAAAGTGTCAGAGCCTTTGATATACAATGCCACAGGTTTAGCCGTAGTACTCTCTAATTGGTATGTGTTTTCCTGCTTACGGAAATATTTCTTCAAGCAGTCTTTCGCTTTTGCCGTAACGGCTATGTTCAGCCATTCGGGTTCTGGTTTTTGTTTATCGGATGTCAATATCTCTACTTGGTCGCCACTTTGCAGGATGTAGTCTATCGTGCGTGTGGTTCGATTGACATTCGCTCCGATGCAATGTTCGCCCAACTCGGTGTGCAACTGGTAAGCAAGGTCCAAGACGGTAGCTCCTTGTGCCAGTGTGCGAATGTCGCCTCGTGGCGTGAATACAAACACCTCGTGGTGATACAAGTTGAGCTTAAAGGTGTCCAAGAAAGCTATCGCATCTGGGTCGGGATTGGCTAACACATCTTTGATTTCGCGTAGCCATTTGTCCAACTCGTTTTCGCTTTCGCTGCCAGTCTTATAACGCCAGTGGGCTGCCAGTCCGTGTTCGGCTAATTCGTGCATGCGCTTGGTGCGTATTTGCACCTCTATCCACTGACCGTGCTGACCCATGACAGTCACATGCAATGCCTCGTAGCCATTGGCTTTCGGCGTAGATATCCAGTCGCGGATGCGCTCGGGGTGTGGACGATAAATCTCTGTGATGGCAGAATAAATCATCCAACATTGGTCTTTCTCCGAGAACTGTGAGTTGGGCTCAAATACAATGCGCGCAGCCAGCAGGTCATACACTTGTTCGAAAGGAATACCTTTGGTAACCATTTTCTTGTATATCGAATAGACCGATTTGGTGCGGGCATAGAGTTTGAACTCATAGCCCATCATGGTGAGGTGCTTGCGGATAGGAGCAGCAAACTCCTCGAAGTTCTCCATTTGGGCATCCTTGTTGGCTTGCAGCTTATCTTCAATCTCCTTGTACAACGCAGGATTCTCGTATTTGAAACTCAGATTCTCCAATTCCGTTTTGATAGGGAACAGACCGAGTCGGTGCGCCATAGGAGCATAGATGTATTGCGTTTCGATAGCAATCTTGCGTTGCTTCTCTGGTCGCTGAGCAGCTAAGGTGCGCATGTTGTGCAGACGGTCTGCCAACTTGATGAGCATTACGCGGATGTCATCAGACATGGTGAGCAGCAGTTTGCGCACATTCTCGGCTTGCTTCACCGCTTGATCCACAAAGACACCGCCCGAAATCTTGGTCAGACCTACTACGATGCTCGCAATCTTAGGACCAAATTGGTGCTCAATATCCTCGGCTGTATAATCCGTGTCTTCAATGACATCGTGTAGCAGTGCGGCACAAATACTGGTGCTACCCAAACCAATCTCTCTTACCACAATGCGTGCCACCGACAAAGGGTGCATCATATATGGCTCGCCTGACAAACGGCGAACTCCATTATGGGCTTGGCATGCCAAATGATAGGCACGCGTGATAATCTCCACTTTTTGGCGGTGGCGAGTCTGAGCGTAATCCGAGAGCAATGCCTGAAACTCTTTTTCAATCAATAACTCCTCTGCTGGGGTGAAATCACTTGCTACCATAATAAATTTTCATTCGAGCGCACAACAATGCAAATTAAAGCGCAAAGGTACTGCTTTTTTTGCATACTTGCAAATAATATGATAGTTTTTTTTTAATTCCACAATCAATTGTTTCGATTGCGCTATCCAATCAAGTCCAAAACTTAAGAAAAACATAACATATTTTATGATTTGTTTGGTGATTTCAAAAAATAGTTGTACCTTTGCAGGCTGAATATTGTGCGCATATGAAATGTGCATGCGTAAAAAATGAATGCTTATGGAAATATCTACAGCTTTAGAGTCATTTCATGATTTTCTCTTTATCCTCTTCTTGGTAGGATTAGTGGTGTTTGTGGCGCTCTACTTTGTGGACGCTGGTTATGGTAAGATGCGTACCGAGAAATGGGGACCCGCTATCAATAACAAGGTGGGCTGGTGTCTCATGGAGATGCCTGTATTCGTGGTTATGCTATACCTTTGGGCGCAATCGGAAGTGAAATTTCAACTGCCATATCTTATCTTCTTTTTGATATTCCAGTTTCACTACTTCCAACGCTCGTTCATCTTCCCCTTCCTGTTGAAGGGTAATAGCAAGATGCCGATTATTATTATGGCATTCTCTGTGATATGGAACTTGGTAAATGGCTATATACAAGGCTATTGGCTCTTCCACTTGGCACCACAATTTGCACCATATGCTACATCATGGCTAACCGATTGGCGCTTCATTTTAGGTGTGGTAATCTTCATCTGCGGTTGGGTTGTCAATATGCACTCCGATCATGTGATTCGTCACTTGCGCAAGCCTGGGGATACCAATCACTATTTGCCTAAAAAAGGTATGTACAAGTATGTGACCAGTGCCAACTACCTCGGTGAGATTACCGAGTGGCTCGGTTTTGCAATCCTCACATGGTCATGGGCTGGATTGAGCTTCTTCTGGTTCTCTTGCTGCAACCTCGTTCCGCGTGCGAACTCGATCTATCACCGATACAAACAAGAGTTTGCAGACGAATTCGACGAAAAGAAACTAAAGCGAATAATTCCGTTTATATACTAATGGCTACCGGCTCCCGGCTGCTGGCTTCCAAGAAGAATGCTACCGGCTACTGGCTGCCGGCTTCCAAGAAGAAATGCTTCCAGCTGCCGGGCTCCAACTAAAAAATATTAACAATGAACAACAATCTCCTTTTTACTGAGCATAAGCTTGGTCCTATTACTCTGCGCAACCGCGCTATCCGTTCTGCTGCTTTTGAGAATATGGCGTACGGCAACAAACCAAGCGAAGATTTGTATAACTACCATACTGCAGTTGCCCGTGGTGGTGCTGCAATGACTACTGTAGCCTATTGTTCTGTGACCCGTTCGGGTGTGTCCTTCGACGGTCAACTTTATATCCATGATGAAATCAAAGAGGACTTGAAGCACCTCACCGACGGTATTCACGCAGAGGGTGCGAAAGCTAGTATTCAACTTGGACACTGTGGTAATATGACCCACTTCTATACCTGCAAATGTCTTCCTGTAGGTGCAAGTACGGGTTTCAACCTCTATTCGCCAACCCTGCACCGTGCGCTCAAGAAAGAGGAAATCAAGGAAATCGTCAAGGCGTTTGGTCATGCCGTGGACTTCTGCCGCGAGTGTGGCTTTGACTGCGTTGAGATCCACGCGGGTCATGGTTATTTGATTTCACAATTCCTCTCTCCATATACCAACCGCCGTCGTGATGAGTACGGAGGTTCATTGGAGAACCGCATGCGTTTTATGAACGAGGTCATGGCTGAGGTCATGGAGCATGCAGGCGACGATATGGCAGTGGTGGTGAAGACCAATATGTACGATGGCTTCAAGTCTGGTCTCAAAGTAGAGGAGTGCATCCGCATCGCACAAGAGATTGAGAAACATGGTGTGCATGCCCTTGTTCTCACCGCAGGCTTCGTGAGCAAAGCACCTTTCACTGTGATGGGTGGTGCGATGCCAATCAAGACCTTGGCGCACTATATGAATCCTTGGTCATTTTGGTGGCTTCGCCTCGCATTGCGCTTCGTAGGTCACTTGATGATTCCTACTGTGCCATTCAAAGAACTCTTCTTCCTTGATACCGCTAAGCAGTTCCGCGCAGTTTTGAAGATGCCACTTATCTATGTAGGTGGTGTCATGGGACGCGAGAACGCTGAGACTGCCCTTGCTGCTGGTTTTGACTTTGTGCAGATTGGACACGCTCTCGTGCGCGATACCGACTTCGTGAATAAAATGAAAGAGGAGCAATATCACTCCGAGTGCAAACGCTCTAACTACTGCGTAGCGCGTATGTACACCCTTGATATGAAGTGCCATGAGTGTGATAAGGACATCCCTAAGTACCTCAAGAAAGAAGCACTTAAGTACGAACAAATGTGGTACCCCGAGAAATAAGGATTGGATATCTCCCACAGATTTCACGGATAAACACAGATAGATAATTGGTGAAAATCGGTGTTATCAGTGGGCAAAATAAAAAGAAAACTATGCTTTCACTCGTAACAGGAGCCTCATCGGGTATTGGTCTTCAATATGCTACCCAACTGGCGCGCGATTATCATACAGACCTCTTGTTGGTGAGTAATCAAGAGGAAGAACAGAAACAAGTAGCTGCTGATTTGGCTGCGCAGTACGGCGTTAAGACGATTCCTCTCTATGCAGACCTCTCCAAGCAAGACGCTGCAGAGCAATTGTTTGCGTATTGCCAAAAGAACAACCTTGTGGTGGATATTCTCATCAACAACGCAGGTGTTTTCTTCTTCAATCCCTATTGCGAGACTTCGATGAAGCGTATCGAACTGATTCTCAACCTGCATATGATTACGGTTGCCAAACTCACTCGTCTTTTTGGCGAAGAGATGATGAAGCGCGAACTGACCGCAGAAGAACAAGCACAAAAACTTTGTGGCAAATCGCGCAAGAAGGGGTATATCCTCAACATGTCATCCATGTCTGCGTGGATGGCGATGCCGGGTATTCAATCGTATAATGCAACGAAAGCGTTTATCTATAATTTCTCTAAGTCGCTTTGGTATGAGTTCAAACCAAAGGGCGTGAATATCACCGTAATGACTCCTGGCGCGGTGGATACGGCGTTGTTTGGCTTGGCACCAAATCTGCGTCGTTTGGCAGTGAACTTGACTGTGGCTATTCCACCCGAGAAACTGGTGAAGCGTGCCCTCAAAAAGATGTTCCGTGGCAAGAAAGCGGATATGCCAGGTGTCATCAATCACCTCTGCACACCATTGCTCAAGCACACCCCAGATTGGTTGGTGTTCTTGGTGATGAAACTTATTGGCAAATACCAGAAATAGGCGACTCGGTTAGAAACCTGTCATAGCATGATTAAGCGCTTCCAATGTGGGGTAAGTAATCCAAC
Source organism: Paludibacteraceae bacterium (assembly GCA_045590995.1). GTDB lineage: Bacteria > Bacteroidota > Bacteroidia > Bacteroidales > Paludibacteraceae > Colicola. The sequence continues at coordinate 9,191 of JAZNRY010000062.1, forward strand.
CAAACGCCTCGCCCATATGGCGATTGGCAGGTAAGTCATCTACAAAATGATAGGGCTGTTCGTAATGATTGTCAATAAGATACTGATGAACAACCTCATAAATACCTCGATTGGGCTTGTTGCAATGGACTAAATGCGAAGAAAACATGTGGTCAAACATAGAAAAATCATATTTCAGGTGTATGTCCTCCCAATGTAACGCGTTGTTGTTGCTCAACATCACCAAACGATGCCCCTGCTCCTTCCAACCCTGAATCAATGACATACGCTCCGCAGGAATACCTGCGTGCATGGCGTTCCACGCGTCTTGCACATCCTGTGCCGTAGTACCCGTTTTCGCACGCGACAAAATAGCACCTACAAACTCATCCGTACTCACAGTGCCGCACTCATATTGATCCATTAAACTATTAGGCACTCCCTCCGCATTGGACTTCATTCCCAATACTTCTGCCATACCTTCTTCGCCCAACATTGCACGAAATCGTGCCATACATTCTGGCATATTGTGCTGCATGAGTACGCCGCCTAAATCAAGGATGATAGTCATAATTTTTAGTTGATGGGACGGCGCAAAACGCCTATTGTTTAGAGTTTATAGTCTCGATTGCCGAATATAGATGAACCAATGCGTACCATAGTGCTGCCCTCTTCAATAGCCACCCGATAGTCATCGGACATGCCCATGCTGATGATAGGACGCTCGCCTTGCAAGCTATGGGACGCCCGTTGGGCTATTGGCGATAGCGTATTGGCGATAGATTTTATTTCACGAAAACAGCGGCGCCACTCCGTTTGGTCGTCGGTGTTGGTTGCCATGCCCATAATACCGCAGATTTCTACCCAAGGGTAGAGGCTATTGGGCGAAGAGGCGATAAGGCTATTGGCTATAGATAAGATTTCTTCTGGCGTGAAGCCAGATTTGGTTTCTTCCTTAGCTACATGCACCTCCAGCAAGACCTTTACACAGCGACCAATCTTCTCCGCCTCGCGGTTAATGACTTCCAACAAACGCACACTATCCACCGAATGAATCATATGCACAAATGGCACAATCTGTTTCACTTTGTTGGTTTGCAGATGTCCAATAAAGTGCCAACGAATATCTGCTGGCAGCACCTGCTGTTTGAGCAATAGTTCTTGCACCCGACTTTCACCAAAATCTCGTTCGCCACAGGCGTAAGCTGCTTGTATGGCTTCCGCAGGGTGGAACTTGCTCACACAAATCAATGTGACGCCATCGGGAATGGTGGCGCGGGTGGAGGCAATATGTTGTTCAATGTGGTTCAAAGTAGTGCAATATAGAACGCGAAGCGCTGAACTATTCTGAACAGCGCAACGCGCTATTATTATACTGCGCGGAGGACTTCCAGAATAGGCGAGCGGGTGATGCTAACTACCTCACAATCAAGGTTGCTGAGTGCTTGGTGCAAGGTCTTGTTGGCTTCTGTTACATTGCCTGCTTGCACATAGATACTCACCGCTTTGCGGGTTTCTTTGCCATTGTCCTCTACGGTAATCATCTCTACGCGAGCCTTGTACCAACGATCGCCTTCTGGATTAGGAATAAGGTCGTAGAACTGCACTTGCTTGCAACTTTTGACTTCCCATTCGCCCGAGATGAGCGGTTTGATCTCTTCAATCAAACGGTTCTCTACATCGGCACAGGTAAGTCCCTCTACCAAATATGTTTCTTTGACTGCTGCTGGGTTATCCTCGCCTGTTTGGCGGGTATAACTGATTTTAATTTCGTAGAAAATCATGTTATTTATTATTTGAGAATTTACTATTTACTGTTTATTAGGAGAGACTTGATGTCTGTGGCATCTAATTCTTTCTCGGGGAAAGTACGCAATGTGGCAGACCATAGCAATAATGGAGCAGTTGGTGCTGATTGAATGACATGGTCATATTGCGTATTTTCGTTGGTGTCTAAGACCCAATGGTCTTGCAATTGGAAGAACACATCGCCTGCCTGTTTGCGATATACCGAATGGCTATACTCGGAGCGAATGGCTTCGTGGATTGGATATGCCACTTGTACTCCCTCGAAATCCATGATGAAATTAGCCACTTGGCGCTGAATGGTTTCCAGCGAGAGGCGTTTCTGCTCAATGAGTGTGCGGTTGAGGTAGATGAAGGGACCGTATCCGCCGTCCACCCATCGCTCGTGACCGTAGATAGCCATCAGATAGGTACTCGTGAGTGCAGCAGCACGGTCAATATTGAAATGTTGGAGTGGGATATTGGCCATTTCATAGGTCTGTGCTGAATAACCCTTCATAGGACGCCCTACAACTAATAACTGATAGTTGTTTTTGCCAATTCGGTGGTTGAGTTGCTCCATCAGAAATCCAAGATCTTGATTGATTCCTAAATACATATCTTCCTGTTCGGCACTTACAATCATGTCTGAAGCGGCTTTGGGTGATTGTGTGGTGAGTTGCAGGAGTAGCAAATCGGGGGTGTTGTCTTCTCCCAAATGCTCCGTTTGTTGCATACCTAAAGCCATCTCAATGATGAGCGTATTGGCTGCGGGTGTTTGTAACAAGTGCTTCTTGGGTAAATAATTGAATAGTCGTCTTTTTTCATCTTTCGTAGGAGATGTGTACATGGAGATATCAAGACGAGGTGTCCATGTTCGTTCGGATAAAATAGTGATTCTATCGCTCATGTTCATGGCGTCAGCGGCTGTAGGTAATCCTTCGGAGTAGAATGATGTAGTGACCCACTTGTAGGTATTTGGGTCCAACCAACAGCAGGCGTTGGCTGCGTGTCCAGCCATAAGGATAGTAGTCTGTGGGTGTAAACCAACGGCGTAGATCTTGGCATGAATGCCCTGTTGAATGCGCCATTCATCGGTAATAGTAGTGGTGCTAATCGCTCGTGGAGATAGTTGGAGATTCGTGCCAATACCTGCTACTTGGTCATCTTGCAGCACATAATGAGTGGTACGATAAGCGCGATTGAAAGTCCAGTCACCCATAATACCATGATGTGATGGAGTAGTGCCAGTCATAAGCGTGGCAGTGGTTTCTGTTCCACCATAAACATGATGAGGGAAAGCGATGGTAGTTTGAAAAGCCTCTTCGCTTAGGGTTCGTAGTCCTCCTGCTTGCCAATAAGGACGGAGTTTATTCAAATTGTCTTGTGTCATTCCATCCACCACGACTACTACAGTCAGTTTGGGCTGAGCAATAGAAAGAGGTGAATATAGACATGCAATGAGAGCTATCAGCGTAGCCAATAAATGAGTCGAGCGCATAAATGAATGAGAGGTAAAATAATAAGTCGCCAGCTGAAACCAACTAACGGGTGTACAGAGAAAAATGTTAGGAAAATAACAATAGCCAATAGGACTATATATACAAAACACAATAGGGCATCAATCCACCATGATAGTTTCTGTCGTTTTCTGTCCCATATGCTAATAATAATCAATAGTATAGCAAACAGAGCAATCCCCAGACGGCTATCAGCATACCAAGCTACAGGCGCAATTTGGAAGGGCTGAATATGCTCATTAATGACCAATGGAGTACCATCGGATAGGTGTGCTTGCGAGAGATAGAACATCAGTTCTTCTGGTAAGAAGAGGCGTTGCTCGTTGGTCATTGGTTGGTCTGCTTTCTGACCAAAGACAAGATTAATGCCAAAATCAACCCATGAGTGAGGACCTGTATAGTGCGAGATGGTGGATCGAAAAGGTTGATTGACATACCCTTGATAGTCTGATATAATGGTGTCTTGTAGCGCATTTTTTAATAAATGATAGGGGCGGGTAGCGCAATTATCGAATACAAAATTGTATAGATAGTAGCGATTTTTTGGCTGGTAGTTAATTAGTAACGCATCCAATACTTGCTGCTTTTGCTGTTGGGTCAAGTTTAGTTCTTGCAGGTATGTTTTTCGACCAATACTGCTATAAAACTTCACGAAATACGGATAGGATTCTATGCCCAGTTGATAATAAGTCTCGCCTTGAATGAATTTGAGATAAAATCCCTTTTCCATCAAAGAGAATATGCCATAGTTGAACACGATATCCATTTGTCGTGTAGGGTCGTACACGCGTATGCCAGTATGTCCGTATTTCGACCATACTTCCGTGCCAGGCGTACAGGTGAGCAAGTATATTTTTGCTTCATCGCTCAATGCAATAGGCTGAGCAAACGATTGCGCTATGCCTTGAAGAGCAAAGACAGATAGCAATATGGCAAATAAGTATTTACGCATGATAGATGATGAAGTTAGGAAGAGATGTGCAAATGATACCTAATAGATAGCCGCATACAACTTGCAATGGTGTGTGCGCATTGAGATGAAGGCGGGCATACATGATGAGTAGAGATAGCATTAATATGCCGCAAATTAGAGTGATAGGGAAAATACTATAGTATAGGGAAATGCTGCATATACCGCCTAATAATCCGCCCATGCCTGTGAGATGGGCCGATATTTTCCACCAACGATTGATAATCGTTACTGCTAATAGCGCGCAAGTGGAACCAATAGCAACAACCAACCATACCAATGGCATCTGGAGAGTAACACCAACAAAATAGCACCAAAAACCATAGCATATAAGGGAATATATATAGGGTGTAGTGCGCTCCTTGGCATCATCAATGTGCAAAGAAGATATATTGCCACGCTTCCAAAGCACTAATAACAGCACGATAGGAATGAGCGCAGTGATAACCAAAGTACCAATAGTGGCTACCCAGATGTATGCATTAGGCAGATGGGGGGTGCGTTGGTGCATGACACACATATATAGTCCCATACCATATGTGGGCATAAACAAGGGATAGAGCAGGATACTCAAAGCCTTAGATAAGATGTTGAATATCTGTTGCATAATCTTATATCTGAAGGCGTAAACGAGCTACAGGGATACCCAATTGTTCGCGGTATTTAGCTACCGTTCTACGAGCGATAGCATAGCCATTTTGATGCAGAATATCTACTAACTCATCATCCGTGATAGGATGCGACTTGTCCTCATTGTCAATGAGTTCGCGTACTTTCTGTTTGATTTCGCGTGTGGAAATCTCTTCGCCATCTTTCTTGAGAATGGCTTCGGAGAAAAAGTATTTGAGCGGGAAGATACCAAATTGCGTTTGGACATATTTGTTGCTACATACGCGAGAGATAGTAGAAACATCGTGCCCTGTTCTGTCGGCAATGGCTTTGAGAACCATTGGTTTGAGATAGGTGCTATCTCCTTGCAAAAAGAATTCTCGTTGGTATGCTACGATAGTACTCATTGTTTGCATGAGTGTCTCATTGCGTTGGCGAAGGGCATCAATAAACCACTTGGCATCATCAATCTTTCCTTTGACAAAACGCGCCGCTTCTTTGTTGGCTGTATGTTGCTTGTTTTCTTGCGAATATAGATCAAGCATCTGGCTATATTCGGGCGAAACATGTAATGGCGGAATATCACCTTGGTTGAGGGAAACGATCAGTTCATCATCTTCCTCTTCCACAATGAAGTCGGGTACAACTACCGATTGATTGCGGTCATATACCGTTCCCAACCAGCTATTACCCGGGCGAGGATTCAAACGCGTAATCTCGGAAATGGCAGTTTTTAATTGCTGTTCCGTGATATCCAAACGCTGCATAATCTTGTTGTACTGCTTTCGTGAGAAGATATCAAAGAAACGCGAGATAATCGTAGTGGCTAATATGACATTAGGTGTTTGCTCTTTTTGCTGTAATTGAATCAACAAACAATCCTGCAAATCGTATGCAGCCACACCCGGTGGATCGAACTGCTGTATCTGCTTGATGATATCCTGCATTTTCTCATCGGTAACACTGATGCCCTCGCGAAAACTGAGATCATCCACCAATTCTTCTGCAGTGCGACGCAAATAGCCATTCTCATCAATATTACCTACCACAAATTTTGCAATATGCCTATCGGGTTTGTCCATCTTGGTGAGGTAGATTTGCGATTTGAGGTATTCGCCAAAACTCATTCCTACAGAGAATGGTATGTCTTCGCGGGCGCTTTCTTGCGAACGATTGGTGTAATTGCGTTCGCTTATGTCGTCGTCCTGCACATAATCATCGTAGTTGAAATCCTCATTCTGTAGTGGGTTTTGATACTCATCATTGTTGTCTTGCTCCTGTATATCAATGTCTTGCGTCTTGTCAATGCCCTCTTCTAATGCAGGGTTTTCTTGCAATTCTTCATTGATACGCGCTTGTAACTCACACGCAGGTAACTCCAACATACGCATCACCTGAATTTGTGCGGGCGATAACTTGGTCTGGAGTTTCTGTTGTTGGGTTAGTGTGAGTGAAGTAGCCATATTATTTACGATTTGACTATTTACAACTTACAATTTTCTATTGCAGTTAGCACATTTTGTGTGATATATGCCAATTGCTCATCATCCAATTCGGTATGCATAGGCAGTGACAATACGCATGCTGCCAATTGTTCTGCCACAGGGAAATCGCCCTCTTTGTATCGAGGGTCTTGATATGCTTTTTGCATATGGAGTGGTATAGGGTAGTAGATCATAGATGGAATACCCTTTTCTGCTAATGCTTCGCGCAGTGCATCACGATTCACATTCACCAAACGCAAAGTGTATTGATGGAACACATGGGTAGATTGTGTATCGCGTGCAGGGATAAGCATATGTGGATGATTAGTGAAAGCGTTGTCGTAGTAGGCTGCTGCGCGTTGGCGAGAGGCGATATACTCATCCAAGTGAGGTAATTTAGCATCTAACACAGCCGCTTGAATACTGTCCAAACGCGAGTTAACACCCACTTCGTCATGATGATAGCGAATAACCATACCATGATTGGCAATTGCGCGCATCTTGTCAGCCAATATATCGTCGTTGGTGAAAATAGCACCACCATCACCATAGCAACCTAAGTTCTTCGATGGGAAGAAACTGGTGCAACCGATATGACCAATAGTAGAAGCTTGACGCACACTACCATCAGCATGGGTGTATTTAGCACCAATAGCCTGACAAGAGTCCTCTATCACATATAAATTATGCTCGTGCGCGATGTCCATAATAGCATCCATATTCGCACACTGACCGAAGAGATGCACAGGTACAATCACTTTAGTGCGTGGAGTAATGGCTTTGCGTATAGCTTCCACGGAGATGTTCATGGTGTTCCAATCTACATCTACCACTACAGGTTTCAAGCCAAGCAACGCTACCACTTCGGCTGTTGCGATAAAGGTGAATGTAGGAGTAATCACCTCATCACCAGGCTGAAGACCTAAAGCCATCAATGCTATTTGTAAAGCATCGGTACCATTGCCAACAGGAATGACATGCTTAGAACCTGTGTATGATTCTAAATGTTCTTGAAATGCCTTAACAGCAGGTCCTTTGATGAAAGCGGCAGAGTCTATAACTGCCTGAATACCACGGTCAATGTCCTCTTTGATGTGTTGATACTGCGTTTGCAGATCTACCATTTGAATCTTTTTCATGATTATCGCTCTATGATATATTCTACTTCACGAACGGAGGTTCGTATTTGGGTAATGTAGGGATTGGTGTACTCAATATGTACAGGTAAGGTGGTTTGCGTTTGTGTGGGGTATTTGCATACGGCACGAATATCTTTGTCTGATACTTGCGTAAAATGCGAAATACCTACACGCACAGTAACAACGGTGTTTTTTGGAAAGAGATATATCACTTCTCCCGCTACAGCATCTTCTACTTCAATGGGTAAGGTAAAGGACTTGTCGGTGAACTGTTCGGCAGTCCATGTTACTGTAGTTGTTGTCGTTTGCATACGAATGCCTTCGGGAATGAGTAATGGTATTTCTCTTTGTTGGGTATCAACGATTTTTGCCACAAACAGACTATCGGTGCTGATAGAGTCTATAGCATCAATAGCTTGTTGCGTACCGTAGATAACCACTTCCGTTGGTGTTAGTTGGGGAGGAGCAACCAATTGATACTGCTCTTCTAATGTCCATTGCGCACATAGCTTGATGGGTACACACTTGGTTGCTTCTTTGTGGAAAGAGGATATAATCTCCTCTGGGTTAATCTGTTGAATAACTGTAGAACCAGGCAATATATCTTGCACTTTCGGGCGAATGATATCTGTTGATAACACCATCACACCAATGCTGTCTTTCAGTTTATCCTCGATTGCTATTTGGATAGTAGGTCGGGTGTGTTGTATTTGTCGCAGCAAACGACCATTATCTCGAAGAGTAATATCAAGAGCGGTTGGTAATGGGTGCTCGAAAACTACTTGTGAAGGAATGCCTGTGTATTCTACGGGCAATTTGATGGTTAATTCGCGCTGTGAACTCATAGCGCGTCCCCACCAAAACAAGGTGGCTAAGGCTACAAACAAAAGATAGATGAATGCATCTTTGCGTAGCATCCATATCCATATCTGTTTGGCAGATTGTTTGATATAATCAATGTGTTGTTTCACCGAAAGCCCCTGTCTTGGTAGATGGATTAGCGTTCAAAAGAAGAGGTGTTATTTCTCTTCCTTTGGAGCTTGTTGTGCTTCTTCGGCAGATACATATACACTGCCTTTGTCCACTTTGAGGGTAGTGTCTTTGGATACTTCAATCAAGAAAGTAGTTTCTTGTACCTCTTTGATGATGCCATAGATACCGCCAGCAGTAATGACTTTATCGCCTTTTTTCAATGCATCGCGTTGTTTTTGTAGTTCTTTTTGTTTCTTTTGTTGTGGACGAATCATGAAGAAATAGAATACCACGAAAATCAGAATCATCATGAGCCAGAATGACCAACTACTTTGTTGTTGTGTACCCGCTGCAGCTGTTGCTGCTTCTAAAAGAATGAATTGTAACATAATTGTTTGAATGTATTAAGTTTATTACTAATGTTTTGCTAAGTTATCGTATGGATTTCATAATTTTGTTCTCTTTTTTCAAGTCGCCCACTATTTTATTGAGAATACCATTGATGAAGATATAACTTTTTTCTCCCGAAAATTCTTTGGCTAACTCGATATACTCGTTCATTGATATTTCCAGAGCAATGTCATTGAAGTGGATGATTTCTGTTAGGGCTGTAATCAAAATAATGTAATCCATGTACGCAATGCGCTCTGCTTCCCAATTGAGCAATGAAGAGGCGATGAGCGTTTTGTATTCAGTGGCATGTGCAATGGTTTGGTGCAACAAGTCTTTGGCGAAGATAAGTTCATCCTCGGAATTGAACATTTCTAAGAGTGGCTGATTGTCGCCGTTTTTTTCGTTGAATCGTTTGATGGTCTTGTCAATGTATGTGAGGATCATATCCGCTTCGGTGGTCCAACCTTGGAAATCCAATGCCAATTCTAAATCATCCAATGCTGAATATAAATCAGGGTTTTCTGGCATTAATACGCTATAAATCTTGCGCCAGATGCGTTTGTCGTCTTCGTAAGTAGGTGCTTCAAGTTGCATGTACTCTGCATAAAAAGGCGATTGCACCAATTGCTTGTATATAGACTCTACGGCGTTCATACCCGTGTCCCAAATCAGATGTTGGTCCTCAATATAGGTGCGCAAACGGCGGTTGTTGAATAGATGTTGCGCAACGCGGTTGTTCACAAAGCGTCTATTGGGCGTGTAAGTTTGATGCGTTACGGCTGCGCGAACTTTGTTAGCTTCAATCTGTTTGTCGGCATAAGTGGTCAACTCATCGGCGAAAGCCAAAAGCATCATATACAAACTATATGTGCTGGAAAAACTATTCAACAACTCTTTGCGAGCCATCAATGGTGATTGCTCTTCCTTTTTGTAATACGCAAATAGCGTTTGGATAACTTTTGTTCTAACTAATGTGCGATTTATCATTGCCTATATCTATTTTTTTCCAAAAAATACCTAATTATTCAAAATACCCTGCAAAGGTACGAAAAATCTCTTACATACACAAGAAAAATAAAATATATTTTTCGATACATGGTTTTATGTGCGTTCTTGGTAGTAAAAAACAGCAGAAAAAAACAATTTTCCATTAAAACGCTTGCATATGTTCGTTTTTTGTAGTAACTTTGCAGCGTATTATTTAATTTTTATAAAGGAGTTATATGGAAAATCGTAGACACGAAATGAAGAATGAACCAGAGATTGTGTATTCGCGTTCTGTGAAGGCAGGTAAGCGTATCTATTATCTGGATGTGAAGAAAGCTCGTAACGAGGATTTGTATTTGTGTATCACGGAGAGCAAACGCAAGCAAGTCGGAGAAACTGAGGTACCTCAATTTGAGAAGCACAAAGTATTTTTGTATAAGGAGGACTTTGCGCATTTCACCGAGGGCTTGAACGATGTGATTGCTTTTGTTCAAAGCCAATTGGGTGAGATTGAGGAGCGTAAGGAGTGGACTCCAGAATCTGAAGGTGCTACAGAGGAAACTGTTTCAGAGGATACCAAGGCTGAGGATAAATCGCTCTTGGGTAGTATCTTAAATAGATTGAAAAACTAATTCAACTGATTAATAATTTCATCAGCGACCTCTTCCTTAGCAATAAGGGGGAGGTTTTTTTGTGTGCCATTAGGGAAGAGTAGGGTGACTTTGTTGGTGTCGGTGCCGAAGCCTGCTCCTGCATCTTGCAAACTATTAAGCACAATCATGTCCAAGTTCTTGGATTGCAACTTGCGTTGTGCATTGTTGAGTTCATCGTGTGTCTCCAATGCAAAACCTACTAAAGTTTGTCCAGCACGCTTTTGTCTGCCTAAAGTGGCTGCAATGTCTGTAGTGCAGCTCATTTCTATGGTCATGTGGGTTTGACCTGCTTGTTTTTTGATTTTGTATTCAGCCGTTTGTGTGGGCGTAAAATCAGCTACAGCGGCGCAGAGGATGCTAATATCTGCTTTCTCAAATGCAGATATGGCTGCTTGACACATGGCTTGGGCTGAAACCACAGGGACTATTGTGAGTGGGGTGAATGCTTGCCATGCATGCAAGGATAAGTGGGTAGGTCCTGTCACGAGGGTTACTTTAGCACCTCTTTTAAGGCACGCACGCGCGAGTGCATATCCCATTTTACCTGTAGAGGCATTGCTTATGTAGCGAACGGGATCAATGGCTTCTTGCGTAGGACCAGCAGTGATGAGCACCTGTTGTCCTTGTAGCGTTTTAGGCGTTAGGGCATATTCGGCAGCAGCAACAATGGTTTCTACCTCTTGCATTCGTCCTTTGCCGCTGGTGCCACATGCCAATTCTCCACTGGCGGCATCCAGCATGGTGATGTTCTCCCACTGTGCTAACTCGTTGATAGCCTTTTGTGTGGCAGGCGAGTCATACATGTTGGTGTTCATGGCTGGTACTATTACCACAGGCTTGCGCATGGCTGCGAAAGTGGTGGTTAGTGCATCGTCTGCAATGCCGTTTGCCATTTTGCATAGCACATTGGCTGTGGCAGGAGCGACTATCATCAAGTCTGCCCAGTCGGGTAGAGAGATATGCTCTGTGCTATGTTCGTTAATAGCGGCAAACACATCCGAATACACTTTGTGTCCGCTTACGGTTTGTAGGGTAAGCGAAGTAACGAACTCCAAAGCATTTTTGGTGGTCGCTACTTGCACATCCGCTCCTGCTTTTTTTAGGAGGCGAATCAGTTCGGGGATTTTATAAGCGGCGATTCCGCCGCTTATTCCCACTAAAATATGTTTGCCTGCTAAGTTCAATTATTTCAGCACTTCATCCTTGTTGCTACTGCGATAGATGAGTTCATCGTCAATAAACTCTTGTGTAGCAATGAGTGTTGCTTTTGGCAGTTGCTCATAACTGCGAGAGATTTCGATTTGCTCCTTGTTCTCAAAAGTCTCGTCGATAGAGTCTTGTGGAACAGAGAAGTCTTGCAACTTAGAGTCCAACTCTTTTTTGAGTGCAGCGCTGATTTGATTGCTGCGTTTGCCGATGATAGCTACTGTTTCGTACACATTACCTACCTTTTCGGTTAATTCGTTCAGGTCCCTGGTGATAGTTGTTTTGGGAGCTTTGGTTTGTTTGTAATCAATCATATTTGTAGTTTGTTAAAATATTCAAAGTGAATGAGTTATCTTTTTTGCTTCTTTGCCAATGCGTTCTGCTGCATTGCGGTGTTTAGAGTCTGGATATTCGGTGATGAAACTATAGTATTCATCTTCAGTGTCGCGCGCGCGTTCCTCCTTTTTGTTGTCTATGGAGTTTAGCATCTGTTGGTATTTGGCTTGCAGAATAAGCCAACTTAATTCCTCTTGATATTTATTTGTAGGATAATCTTTCAGGGCGTTCTTGGCTACAATCTCTGCGCTCAAATAGTTGTTTCCGAGATAAGTGCCGAGGTTGTAATATAGTTTTGCGCTTAAGTATTCTTTTTGTGCCAACTTATCGTATAGTTCGCCCATTTCTTGGTATGCTTGTTCTGCATATGGACTATCGGGGTATAACTCTACGAATTGTGTGAAGAACTCGATACCTTTTTTCGTTTCTGTCTGATCCAATCGTGCATCGGGGGCGTCCAGATAATAGCAATGTCCTACTTGGAATCGTGCTTCCACGATATATCGTCCTTTGGGGTAGTTGCGGATATAAGCTTGGTAGTATTCTGAAGCCGAAGCGTAATCTTTTTGCCCCATGTAGCAGCGTGCCAAGTAAGCGAGTACATCTTGTGATCGGTCTGTACCTCGGTAGTAGGATGTTATGTCATCAAGCAGCGTCTGTGCCTTCACATACTGCTCGCCATTGAAATACACCAATGCTTGTTGGTATTTCAATTCTGGGTCGTTGGATTTTAACAACTGTTGATACTCACCGCAAGCGGTTAGTAACAACGCACTAAACAATATTAAAATGCCCTTTTTTGTCATACTACGAAATTCAGCCTGCAAAATTACTATATTTTTTTCAAATATGCAAATAAATGTGTAATTTTAGCGTTTTTTATTCAAAACTGCCATCTTTCAGAGGTTGCAATGCGCAAGGTATCGCTGTCGGCTATGATTAAATAGCAAGCGGCATCTGTTGTCTGATTGATCATGTCCAATGCTGCTTGTTCGCCCAGTACCATACATGCGGTGGCCAATGCGTCAGCGCACATACATGTGCTGGCGCTCACGGTGGCGCTTAGCAGGGAGTGTTGCACGGGGTATCCGCTACGAGGGTCTATTGTATGACTGCGACGCTCGCCGTTCACGATGTAGTATTGCAGATAGTTGCCTGATGTGGCCATGCAGAGGTTGCTGCTTGCAATTACTTCTTGCAGTTCTTGTTCTGCTCCTGTGGCATCTATCGTGGGTCGGGTTATGCCAACTCGCCATGGGGTGCCCTTGTCGTTAACGCCTTGCAGTACCACTTCGCCGCCAATATCTACAAGCAGATTCTGACATCCATTCTCTCGCAGCAATTCTGCCACAATGTCGCAGGCGTATCCTTTGGCTATGGCGCTGGCGTCCAGCGTAATACGACTATCGTCTTTCTCCAAATGATGACTATTTAAACGAATATGTTTGTATCCAACAAATGCTTTGATACTATCCAAGTTGATGTCTTGGCTCTTGGTTCTTGGCTCTTGGCTCTTAGTGCCAAATCCCCATGCATTGACCAGTGGTGCTACTGTGATGTCGAATGCGCCGCCAGATAGTTGGCTAATGGCGTGTGCCTCATGGTACATAGCTTCGAAGAGTGTGTCTGTCAGAACGCTGTCGTTGCGGTTGATGTGGCTAATCACGGAGTTGGGATTGAACATGCTGAGCGAGTTGTCAAACTCTTGCAGGCGTTGTTTGATGGCATGGTGCAAATCTTCGTTGCCTTCGTAGCGTATATTATAATAGGTGCCAAAGATATGTCCTTGGTTGTGGTAGTATTGTGTTTGGGGCTTATTAGGCAATAATAGCAGCAAAACTGCTGCTATTATTGCGAATCCCAATGCGATCCATTTCTTCATTTCTTACTTATGTTGTAAATGGTACATTGTCCGATTGTACATGGCTTTTACCATTCGCTACCGAAGTACAAGCTTGCGCCAATGCGCCAGTTGAGGCGTTGGTCAAATTTGTTTTCGAGTGTGGTGGTTAGGTTGGTTTTGTCCAGGCCATAGCAGTTGAGCATCATCTCTCCCCAAACGCCCAAGAATAGGTGTTTGAGTTCGAAGTCGCGCTCCAATCGCAGATTGACATTGTTGATTGCTACAGTTTGTGCGTTTTTCCACACTTCTTGGTAATTCGAATAATAACCCAACCAAGGAGTGATACCCACGCTGGCTCCGAGTACGAGTCCCAGTGGTAAATTGAAGTCGTAGCCAACCTCGATGTATGTGGACCATGCGCGTTTTTGGGTTATTGGGTTGTAGTCATTTCCAAAGATGGTGGTGTACCAATCCAAGCGAAGTGGCACTTTTTCCACAAGGTCGCCCAAGCGAAAACCGATGTGTGCTTCCATCGTGCTGGTGGATATTGTGTCATCGGGAAGTGCTTTGAATCCGCCTTTTGGGAAGTATGCCTCGTTGTTGAAGTAATACAAATGGGTTAAATCCACTTGTACGCCGTGGTTGTCATAACCAATTGTAATGTCCAACTCTGGGGTGATGTCTGCGAACGACCAGTTGTCTGCACCGATGTTTGCCCAACCGCTCACATATAGGCCTTTCCAATCCAGCGAAACCATAGGTTGGATAGCTATACCGCCTAAGTTTTGTCCGCGCCATAGGTAGGAACTCACAAGGTCGGCACCTACTTCAAAGGTGATACCTAATTCTTCGTAATCTCTGTCCTCAGCATATGCTTGAAAAGGACAAGCACTAACGCCTAATAGCGTTAGTGCTAAAACCAATAATGTTTTTTTCATTTTCTATTTCTTGTCATTATAATGCGTTCTTGCTCGCCCAAGCGATGCGCAACGCTACTTCGAGAATCTTAGTCTCATCAAGTACCACGATGCCGCCATCAGGACCTGGCTCGATGTGATAACCCACAGTTGCTGTACCATTGAAAAATGCGCGTACTTCATCAGCTGCAATTCCTAACTCTTCAGCAATTACAGCTGAACTACCTTTTGGAAGGCTATCCTTCACTTCTCTCAGTTTGTTGAATGTTGTGCGAATCATAGTAACTAATTCATTTATAGTTAATAATAAAGTTATTTTGTTGTTAATTTTCAGTTCTTACCTTTCACTTTTCGGTTTTCACTTTTCAGTTTTCACCTTTCCGTTTTCAAACTCGTGTGCAAAGGTAACACTTTTTTTTTATATATGCAAATTTTTTCGCAATTCTGTTGAAGAAATATTAAAATAGGGTGCTCCTGTTAGGAAAATTGTGCCTTTGACAGGTTGTGTTGCTCCTTGCGTACCAGTTTTATCTCGCCTCGGATACACAAATACGCGGTAGTTGTCCAAAATGTATTGATACTCTCGCCACTGGTCGAATATCTGTAGGTTATCTTCGCCGATGATGAGGGTAAATTCGTGTTCGGGGTATTCTCTCGCGAGCGCGCGCAATGTATTAGCGGTGTATGTAGGGCGGGGGAGATGAAACTCGAAGTCCGATACGACAATCCTCTTGCCTTTCGCCTCATTGCCTATAGCCAATATCCCATCGCCAATTGCCTCTCTTGCCGCAGTCAGTCGCTCGTGTTCGTCGGCGAGTATGCTTTTGTCTTTCAGCGGGTTGTTGGGTGATACCATGAGCCATACTTCGTCTAAGTCGATATGCTCTAATACCCACTTTGCCAATCCTGTATGCCCAAAGTGTATAGGATTGAATGACCCACCGTAGATGCCTATCTTCATGATTTACAATTTGACTATTGATTTACAATTTAGTCATTTTGTCATTTTCCATTCGTGCTTTTGTAGAGACGATAGATTTAATAATAATTCTGTAGAGCTCAATGCATTCTTCATATAGAGGTGTGATGCGTTCGGTATTTATCATTCCTGCATCCATAATAAGGCTTAACCAATGTTGTGTCTCATCGATTTCTTCTTCCACCATTTTAAGCTTGTTGAGAAAATCTTTATCAGATTTAGCTAAGCATGCCGCTCTATAATTAGCGGCTGGCGATGTGCCAGAACGAATAATTTGTTTTGCAATAGCGTTACCAGCAATGGTATTAGGCATATTATTTACGAGTTTGATTATACGCAATGAAAACTGCCTAAATCGTTCTTTTAATTCGTCTTTGGTCATATTGCTATGCAGTAAATTATTAAATAACAAAATAGTACATCAATTGTATATTGTACATTGTCAAATAGTAAATTGAATGAGCTTATCAAGCTCATTCTTGGCTTTTGCCAAGTCATCGTTCACGACAATCTTGTCGAAGTATGGTGCGTCTGCCATTTCTATTTCGGCTTTGGCGAGGCGTTTTTGTATCATCTCTTCGCTGGTGTCGCCGCGTCCGTGCAGACGGCGTGAGAGTTCTTCTACGGATGGTGGTGCAATGAAGATAGCCAGTGCCTCATCGCCGAAGATGCGTTTGAGGTTGAGTCCGCCTTTTACATCAATGTCGAAGACGATGGTGCGTCCTGCGGATTGGATGCGTTCGATTTCGGCTTTCAGTGTTCCGTAGTACAGGCCTTCATACACTTGTTCGTATTCGATGAAGTCGTTGTTTTGTATGTGTTGTTCAAACTCCTCGCGGCTGATGAAGTAGTATTCTTTGCCGTGTTGCTCTTGCCCGCGTGGGGCGCGTGTGGTGGCAGAGATAGAGAGTTCGTATTGCCCTGGGTAGGTTTCGAGTAGGTGTCTCACCATTGTAGATTTGCCCGAACCGCTGGGCGCACAGAGAATAATAATCATAGGGATTTACTATTTGACTTATTACTATTTACAATTTGCGCTGCAAAGTTACAAAAAATATTGCATATTTGCAAGTGATTTGAGCAAAAGTTCACTTTTGCGCAGAAATTCTGTTTTCGTTTTCAGTTTTCACTGTCCTCGCACGCACCACACAATAACCGCACAATTTGTGGTGGTCATAGAACCTTGCGAGAAGATTTCTATCAAACAACAAACACTAAAAAATCGTTCCCTTTCGAGAACGATTTTTCATACTTGGCAATATTACCTACCGATTATTTCACTATAAACGAATTGCTTTCGCCGTTTACTTCAAAGAAGTACATGCCACTGGGGTAGTCTTTCACATTGAGTTGCAATTCTTGTTTGCTCTTATCCAAGAACTTACGCTCTACCAACTTGCCTTGCATGTCATAAATCTTCATGGATGTTGCGCCATTCGCTTCGTAAGGCAATGTTACTAAATCACTTGCAGGATTAGGATACGCATTGCGTTTCACTTTCGCAGGCACATTCTCCACACTCGTTGCTGCCTCACCATTGCCAGGACAAGAGTAAACTTGTGTCTTTCCATCTTTTGTTCCAATCAAAAGTTTATAACACCCTTTGCTCACTTTTTGAAAATGAAAAGCACCAGAAGTTGATATTTTATTAAGGATTTGTCCACCTTCATCGGCAATTATAAATTCGCATGTTTGAACACCCTCATTATACTCCTCAAAAAGGTATGCTACGCATATTCTATCATCATTTGTAAATATGTTTCTTGAAATAATAATCGGACAACCATATGCAGAAATCCGCTTAAAACTCTTATAGAAGGAGCCATCTATGTTGTACAAATTATATTCCTCATTATAATCATCAGTATTATTTAAGGAATACAGCATATATAAGTCATCCATATTGTACCTATTGTACAATCCCTCTACCAAACTGGGTGCTTTTAATCGTTGCAAATACGCATCTAATACTAACTCCAACTCAATTTGTGCACTCATTGTTGCTGTGGTTAGCAGCAAAACTAAACCAAGTAAAATCTTTTTCATAATCATTTTATTTTTAGATTTTTATTCCCTACTCACTTTCGGATTTTCGGGTTACTCCGTTGTACCTCAATAATATACGCACATAAAAAAGCACGGTACTTTTAGTATCCTGCTCAAAGGTGTTTGGCGTGACCCGACAGAAGAACACTTAAAAGCCCGTGCTTACACACGAGCATTTTAACTATTATTTCTTCTGTCATTTAGTCGCCAAACTTTTTGAGCAAAGAATAATGCTAAAACGCTTTTTCTATATTTCATGATGTGCGTATCAACTACACACTAATGTTTCATAGGCAAATCTAATTTATATATTTTTTTGTTTACATTCTTTTGCGGTGCAAAGGTAGTGAATTATTTTGAATTGAGCAAGAAAAGTTGCTTTTTTTGTAGTTTTTAAGGTTGGCTCCGTTTTAATTGTTTGACACGGGGTCGATTGGAATTGTGCGTCTATTGTGCGTGTATTGTCCGTCTATTGTGCGTGAATAGTGCGTATATTGTGCGTAAGATACACGAGAAATACGATAAAAAAAAGGGAACTATATACATGTTGACACCTAATATCTCCTTGCCCTACGGGCAGAAATCTAAATAAATCTTTTTTCCACACTATAGCCACGCTTTTACAAGGTACTCCGTAATATATTACCACCGCTCCTCATTTCGCCTCATGCGAAACTCGTGCGCTTAATCTTAAGTAAATGCGGAGAAGACAATAGGAAGTGTCAACTGATATATAAATCCCTAAGCAAAATACGATAAGAAAATCGCCATCTATGCATGGGCATAAATGGCGATTATTTGTATAAGTGTATTAAAATCTTTTGACAGCAGTTGATTAGTCTTTCTTCACTGGGGTTTTAGGGAAGATTACCCAGAATGCCAAAGCCACTACCAAAGCGAAGCCAGCGAAGATATACCAGCTGGTTTGCCAGCCTTGCCAGATAGCTATAGGACCTTGTGCAATCACTGACTCGGCATTAACAAAGTGGTTCACAATAGCTTGCGCTGCCAAAGTACCGATAGTAGCGCCAAAGCCGTTAGTCATCATTACAAACAGACCTTGTGCGCTGGAGCGTTGGCTTGGGTCGGTCTCTTGATCTACATACAACGAACCAGAGATATTGAAGAAGTCAAAAGCAAAGCCATAGACAATACAGCTCAATACGAACAAGATCACGCCCGGCATACCTGGGTTACCTGCGCCGAAGAAGCCGAAACGCAATACCCATGCCAGCATGGCCATCAACATCACCGACTTGATACCAAAACGCTTCAAGAAGAATGGGATAAACAAGATGCACAATGCCTCGCAGATTTGTGAGATAGAAATCAAGATATTAGCGTGTTGTACGCCAAAAGTATCGGCAAACTCCTCAATCGCTCCGAAGCTGGTAATGAATGGGTTAGCATAGCCGTTGGTGATTTGCAAGCACATACCAAGCAACATCGAGAAAATGAAGAATACTGCCATCTTCTTTTGTTTGAACAGCGCAAATGCCTCCAAACCGAGTGCCTCCACAAGCGACTTGTTTTCCACATGGCCTTTGGTTGGGCACTTAGGCAATGTGAGCGAGTAGATAGCGAGTACAATACTCAACGCACCACTGACAACGAATTGCTTAGGAGTAGCTTGGAATCCGCAGAGATCCACTACCCACATCGTAACGATGAAGCCCACGGTACCGAGTACGCGGATAGGTGGGAAGTCTTTGACAGTGTCCAAGTTGGCTTGTGTCAATGCAGTGTAAGCCACGGAGTTGCTGAGCGCAAGGGTAGGCATAAAGAATGCCACCGAAGCGGTGTAGAGCGAGAAGAGGGTAGCAAACTCTACCGCATCGCCTGCAAAGAGACCATAGGCACCTGTAGCAATCATAAAGGTACCTGCCAATGCGTGGCAAAGACTGAGTGCTTTCTCTGCTGGAATCCAGCGGTCAGCCACGATACCCATGAGGGCGGGCATAAAGAGGCTCACGATACCTTGGATGGAATAGAACCAGCCGATATTGGTAGCCATACCATGCGTAGCGAGGTAGGTACCCATCGAAGTTAAATACGCTCCCCAAACGGCAAATTCGAGGAAGTTCATGACGGTTAGTCGAAGTTTGATGTTCTTCATATTCTATTTATTTTTTAAGTTGTTAATCGGGGGGGCTTCCGGCGTCCTGCTGCTGGGGACCCAATTATTTTTTTGGCTTCCGGCGTCCTGCTGCTGGGGACCCAATTATTTTTTTGGCTTCCGGCGTCCTGCTGCTGGGGACCCAATTATTTTTTTTGCTTCCGGCGTCCTGCTGCTGGGGACCCAATTATTTTTTTGGCTTCCGGCGTCCTGCTGCTGGGGACCCAATTATTTTTTTTGGCTTCCGGCGTCTGGCAGCAGGGGACACAATTATTTTTTTGCTTCTGGCTGCCGGCTGCTGGCGTCCATGGAGTTAAAACTCGCTGGTAAAGTGGAACTTAATGTTCTTATAATCGTTCTGCGCCATTTGGAGTACATAGCCGCTATCTGCCATGAAGACATCGCGACCCTCTTTGTCCTTTGCCATATACTGCGCTTTGCGTTTCTTGAACATCTCCAGCTCGGCTTCGTTGTCGCTCTCTATCCAGCATGCTTTGTACATCTGCAATGGCTCCCAACGGCATTTGGCTTGGTACTCATGTTCCAAACGGTGTTGGATAACCTCAAACTGCAATTGTCCTACTGTACCGACAATCTTTCTGCCGTTGAACTGGCTGACAAACAACTGTGCCACACCTTCGTCCATGAGTTGGCTGACACCTTTGTCGAGTTGCTTTTGCTTCATCGGGTCGGCATTTTCGATATACTTAAACATCTCTGGCGAGAAGGAAGGCAAGCCCTTGAAGTGGAGGTTTTCGCCTGCGGTCAATGTATCGCCAATCTTGAAGTTGCCTGTATCTGGCAAACCTACTATATCGCCTGCAAATGCCTCATCTACTGTCTCTTTGCGTTGCGCCATGAAGCAGGTGGGCGCTGAGAAACGCATTTGGCGGTTCTCGCGCACATGTTTATAATAGGTGTTACGAACGAACTTACCGCTACAAATCTTGAAGAAAGCGATGCACGAGCGGTGGTTAGGGTCCATATTGGCGTGAATCTTAAAGCAGAACGCCGTGAAACCATCCTCCATAGGTTCTACCTTACGCTCCATTGCCTCCACAGGGCGTGGCGATGGAGCAATCTGCACAAAGCACTCAAGGAGTTCCTTCACACCAAAAGTATTCAATGCCGAACCAAAGAATACAGGCGCAAGGTCGCCTGCGAGGTAATCCTCGCGGCTGAAAGGATTATACACACCCTCAATCATCTCCAAATCCTCTTGGAGTTTGAGCGCATCTTGCTCGCCAACGAGCTCGGCAATCTGTGGGTCGGTGACATCGTCAAAACGCAAAGATTCAGTGACTTGCGTTTTATTGGGCGTATAGAGGTCGAGGGTAGATTGGAAGATATTATATACGCCTTTGAATCGCTCGCCGCTATTGATAGGCCACGATAGTGGGCGCACATGGATGCCGAGCTCGCTCTCTACCTCGTCCATAAGGTCGAATGGGTCTTTACCCTCGCGGTCCATCTTATTGACAAACACCATCACAGGGGTCTTGCGCATACGGCAGACTTGCATGAGGCGGCGGGTTTGTGTCTCGACACCTTTGGCGGAGTCGATGACGATAACCACTGAATCCACCGCAGTCAGCGTGCGGAAGGTGTCCTCTGCAAAGTCTTGGTGACCAGGGGTATCGAGGATATTGATATGGTAGTTGTTGTAGTCAAAACCCATGACGGAAGTAGCCACGGAGATACCGCGCTGCTTCTCAATCTCCATCCAGTCGGAGGTGGCGGTTTTGCGAATCTTATTGCTTTTTACGGCTCCCGCTACATGGATTGCACCTCCGTAGAGCAGGAGTTTCTCGGTGAGCGTCGTCTTACCCGCATCTGGGTGCGAGATGATCGCAAAGGTGCGGCGACGCAAGATTTCTTGTTGTTCAGCGTTGGTTAACACAATTATGAGTTTTTAATTATGAATTTTGATTATTTCAGTAATGGTGCGTGGCAGGAGTTGTTTCTCCGCTTGTTGTACGCGTTGTGAGAGCGTATCGGGGGTGTCGTTTGGCAGTACAGGAACGGTGGTTTGTGCGATGATGCTGCCGCCGTCCACTTCTGCGCTCACATAGTGGACTGTACAACCTGCTGTTGTGTCCCCCGCTGCCAATACCGCCTCTTGCACGCGTACGCCGTACATGCCTTTGCCTCCGTATTTGGGCAGTAGCGAAGGGTGGATATTGATGATGCGCTTCTCCCACTTGTTGCATATCCATTCGGGGATAATCGCCAAGAAACCTGCCAGTACCACCAATTGTACATCGTGCTGTGTGAGGGCTTGGTCAATCTCTGTCCAGTCCTTGGATAGCAGGGTGGGAATATGGGCATTCTGCGCACGCGCAATGGCAGGACAATCGCGATTGGTAACAACCAACGCCACACGATACCCGTGCTGCAACTGCTCATCAATCAGCGTTTGCAGGGTAGTGCCAGCGCCTGAGGCAAAGACGGCTATGTTGCTTGTCGTGTTCATCAATGTCCGCGTACAAACACGCCTTCAGCTTGGTTTTCAAGAAAACAGCAATTCTCCGAATGTTCTTCGGAGAATGCAGTTTGTTGTTCTTTTATGTAGTCTTCGTAAGTCATCAACGCAGTTTTGCTCCGAATTTCTCCTCGAAGGTCTTGAGTAGTTTCGCCATGATAGCTTCAATCTGCTTGTCTTTGAGGGTGTTCTCTGTATCTTGCAAGATGAACGACAAGGCATAACTCTTTTTGCCTGCATCAAGGTTCTTGCCTTCGTAAACATCGAAGAGATTGACTTGTTTGAGCAATTTCTTTTCGGTAGCCATAGCTGCTTGTGCCAAATCAGCGAACTTCACCGATTTGTCCACCAACAACGCGAAGTCGCGCTTAACCTCGGGATATTTAGGCAAGTCATTAATCACAGGCTTGTATTGCTTGTGCAGACGCAACAGCATATTCCAATCCAAGTCGGCATAATATACAGGATTGTCAATATCGAATGCTTTGAGTTGTTTCTTAGTTACGATAGCCATGATACCAATCTGCTTGCCGTTAGGGGCGAGAATAGCCATGCCGTCATCATACAATTCGTTGGCTTCCAGTGGCGCCAGTTTGTACGCTACGCCCAAACGACGGAGTACATTGCTCACATAAGCATGCAGTTGATAGAAGGATGTCTTTTCCTCTTTCTGTACCCATGATTGTGTGGTCTTGTTGCCCGTCAACCACAACGCCAAGTGTGGCTCTTCGCTATACGCATAGAGTGGGTCGTATGTCCAATGTGGGTCTTTGGCTTGACGGTCGGCAATCTTCTGCGCGCTGTAGTGATAGCAACTGCCAAACTCGTAGAACTTCAAGTCGGCATTCTTTCGGTTGGCATTGCGTTGTATGCTTTCAAGTCCGCCAAAGAGCAAGGTCTGACGCATAACGCCAAGGTCTTGGCTTAGTGGGTTCATGATTTTCACGCAAGTAGCCAGCGCGTATTCTTGCAGGTTCTCGTAGTAACTCATCTTGGTGAGTGAGTTGTTGAGTATCTCATTGAATCCTTGTGCTGTCAATTGCTCCGACAAACGAATTTGCAATGCCACTGGATTAGGCTTAGGATTGTAGCTGAGTGAGGTGTTGAGTTTCTCGGGAAACTCCACATTGTTGAAACCGTAAATGCGAAGAATATCCTCTATTACATCACACTCGCGTTGTACATCCACACGATAGCGAGGTACACCGATTTGCCATACCTTTCCATTCTTATTATAGATTTCCACTTCCAGTGCTTTGAGAATGGTCTCAATCAATTTTTCACCCAGTTCTTTGCCAATAAGTGCGTTAGTGCGGTCAATATTGAGTTCGATAGGGAATGGCTCGAAGGTGGTTTGACCTTGGTCGGTTACCTCCATGGCAATTTCGCCACCCGCTACTTCTTGAATGAGGAGCGCGCAGCGTTTGAGCACATAGAGTGTGTTGTTTGGGTCGCAACCGCGCTCGTAGCGGAAGCTGGCATCGGTAGATAATTGATGACGGCGAGCGGTCTTGCGAATGCTCACTGGGTCGAAGTATGCGCTTTCAAGGAAGACATTCGTAGTTGTGTCAGAGATACCAGAGTCTTGTCCGCCGAACACACCAGCGATACACATTGGCTCCTCT
Organism: Paludibacteraceae bacterium; assembly: GCA_045590995.1. Classification (GTDB taxonomy): domain Bacteria; phylum Bacteroidota; class Bacteroidia; order Bacteroidales; family Paludibacteraceae; genus Colicola. Next base: position 33,232 of record JAZNRY010000062.1, read on the forward strand.
GCGTTGCAAATCATCAAGTCAGCAGCCGACAGGGTGCGCTCCACGCCGTCGAGGGTCATGAACTTTTGACCTTCGGTAGCGTTCTTTACAATTACTTTATTGCCTTTGATCTTGTCTGCGTCAAAAGAGTGGAGTGCTTGTCCCATCTCGTGTAGCACGAAGTTCGTTACATCCACCACATTGTTGATAGGACGGATGCCGATGGTGTTGAGGGCTTTTTTGAGCCAGTCGGGCGACTCTTTGATGGTCACCCCCTTGATACTCACGCCTGTGTAGCGAGGGCATGCATCAGTGTTCTCTACCACTACCTCAATAGGTAAGGCGTTGCTTTGTACTTGGAAATCCTCTACGGAGGGTTTGATAAGTTGGACACCGGCTTCCGGCTTCTGGGCTGCCTGATAATATGCATAGAGGTCCCTTGCTACGCCGTAGTGGCTTGCGCCATCGGCACGGTTAGGAGTGATGTCCACCTCAATGAGGGTGTCGTCTTCCACGCCGAAGTACTCCTTAGCGGGCATACCCACTGGTGTATCTGCTGGTAAAACTATGATGCCGTCGTGGTTGTTGCCTACGCCAATCTCATCTTCGGCGCAAATCATACCGAGTGACTCCTCGCCGCGAATCTTGCCTTTCTTGATAGTGAACTTCTCATCGCCATCGTAGAGTACAGTACCTACGGTAGCCACGATGACTTTCTGTCCTGCAGCCACATTAGGCGCACCGCAGACAATCTGCAGAGGCTCTGCGTCAGGAGCGACGCGCGTGGTGGTGATATGCAAGTGGTCCGAATTAGGGTGGTCAACGCAGGTGATGACTTCGCCTACGACCAATCCTTCCAGTCCGCCTTTGATGGTTTGTACTTTTTCTACTTTGCCTACTTCCAAACCGATGGAAGTCAAGATTTTAGCTACTTCTTCTGCGCTGTCGGTAAGCGTTAAGTAGCGTTTGAGCCAATTATACGATATATTCATTGTTTTTGGTGCGCTGAGCGCGATTGATTTAGTCAAATTAATAGTGCGTACAAAATGCGGTGCAAAGTTACAACTTTTTTTTGACATTTGCAAACAAATGTAAGGAAAAAATAATTGTGCTTGCAAAATCACTTTTTTTAAGGGTTTTCTTGTGTATGTAAGAAAAAAATTGTAACTTTGCACGCTATTTGTAAAGGGATTGTAGTTCCTTGACAGATGAAATTATTATGAACTCTTAAAAACAACAAATATCATGGCTAAAAAAGAAATTCAATTTTCCCTCGTCTATCGCGACATGTGGCAGAGTAGTGGCAAGTATGTGCCACGCAAAGATCAGTTGGCAAAGATTGCTCCCGTAATTATTGATATGGGTTGCTTTGACCGCGTAGAAACCAATGGCGGTGCCAGTGAGCAAGTGAATCTACTCTATGGCGAGAATCCAAATATAGCAGTACGCACTTTTACCAAGCCTTTCAACGAGGTTGGTATCAAGACCCATATGCTTGATCGTGGTCTCAACGCATTGCGTATGAACCCAGTGCCTGCGGATGTGCGTAAACTCATGTATAAGGTGAAGCACGCTCAGGGCGTGGATATTACCCGTATCTTCTGCGGATTGAACGACCCTCGCAATATCATCCCATCTATCAAGTGGGCAAAGGAGGCGGGCATGACTGCGCAAGCGACTATGTGTATCACCTATTCTAAGGTGCACAATGCAGAATACTATATCAACCTCGCAGAGGAACTCATCGCCAATGGTGCACAAGAGATCTGCCTCAAGGATATGGCGGGTATCGGTCGCCCTGCAATGCTTGGTACAATCGTTGCGGCTATCAAGGAGAAACATCCAGATATTATTATTCAATACCACGGTCACTCTGGTCCTGGTTTCTCAGTAGCCAGCATGCTGGAGGTGGCGAAAGCAGGTGGTGATGTGCTGGATGTGGCAATGGAGCCACTCAGTTGGGGTATGGTGCACCCAGATGTGATTACCATTCAATCCATGCTCAAAGACGCTGGCTTCCTTGTGAAGGATATCAACATGAAAGCATACATGGAGGCGCGTTCGCTCACCCAATCGTTCATCGACGACTTCCTCGGCTACTGGATTGACCCTCGCAACTCGAAGATGACTTCGTTGCTCGTAGGTTGTGGTCTGCCTGGTGGAATGATGGGTTCGCTCATGGCTGACCTCAAAGGTATGCATGCGGCTATCAACGCCAACCTTGTGAAACGCGGTCAAGCAGCCCTCAGTGAGGACGAACTCCTTGTGGAACTCTTCGACGAGGTACAACGCATTTGGCCTATGCTCGGTACACCATGTTTGGTAACGCCATTCTCACAATATGTAAAGAACGCTGCGCTGATGAACCTCTACAGCAAGTCTATGGGTGAGAAACCATTCACCCGCATGGATCCTGCTATGTGGGGTATGATTCTCGGCAAGTCGGGTAAACTGCCTGGTTCCTTGGCGCCAGAGATTATCGAACTCGCTAAAGAAAAGAATATGGAGTTTTATACCGATGACCCACAAGCCCTCTATCCCGATGTATTGCCACAATTCATTGCGGAGATGGAGAAGAACGGTTGGGATCGTGGTCAAGACGATGAGGAACTCTTTGAGTTCGCTATGCACGAGAAACAATACCGCGAGTATAAGTCAGGTCAAGCTAAGGAGCAATTCAATAAGGATTTGTTTGAGCGCATAGAGAAAGCAGCGGCAAGTGGTCAACCCGTGAAGGTGCTGACTGCGGCTGACAAACGCGCTATCTTGCACCCTAATGCCGAGCCATTGGAGGCAATGCACTCGGGCAAGGTGATGTGGGAACTGGACTTCAACGAAGATAGCAAGGCACCTGCATTGGGTACATTCTTCAAGCAAGGTGATGTGGTATGCTACTTGCAAACGCCTCATGGCATCGAACCAATCCGTGCCTTTGAACACTGCCGTGTCGTAGCTATCGAGAAGGAGCAAGGCGCTACTGCTGTGAAGGGCGACGCACTCTGCTGGGTAGAGAAAGCCGACTTGGTAGAAGAGGTGGTAGAAAATGTAAAAGATGCTGCTAAGAAAGTAAAAGCTGCTATCAAAGAGGCGGTCAAGAAAGCCGACACGGAGATTATCGAAGGCACCAAAAGCAATTGGAAAATGACGAAAAACCATAAATAAAAACATGAAAAAATACAATTTTAACGCAGGACCAAGTATCCTGCCACAAGAAGTGATTAAGCAAACAGCAGAGGCTGTTATCGATTTCCAAGGCGAGGGTTTGAGTATCCTTGAGATTTCTCACCGCGCTAAGTATTTCCAACCTGTTGTGGATGAGGCAGAAGCACTGATGAAGGAACTGCTGAATATCCCAGAGGGCTACCGCGTGATTTTCGTAGGCGGTGGTGCCAGTCTGCAATTCTGCATGGTGCCATTCAACTGCCTTGAGAAGAAAGCCGCATACCTTAATACGGGCGTATGGTCGAAGAAGGCCATCAAAGAGGCAAAGGCCTTTGGCGAAGTGGTAGAGGTGGCGACCTCTGCTGCGGATAACTTCACCCATATCCCTATGGATTTCGAAGTGCCACAAGATGCTGATTATCTGCATATCACTACCAATAACACCATCTATGGTACCGAGATTTCTGACGAAAAACTCCAAGCTATCTACGAGAAAAAAGGCAATGTACCTTTGATTGCAGATATGTCTTCTGATATCCTCTCTCGCCCAATTGATGTAAGCAAATACGATATTATCTATGGTGGTGCACAAAAGAACTTGGCGCCTGCGGGTGTCACTTTCGTGATTGTGAAAGAGGCATTCCTCGGCAAAGTGAGCCGCTATATCCCTACCATGTTGGATTACCGTACCCATGTGGAGAACGGCAGTATGTTCAATACCCCTCCTGTATTGCCTATCTATACCGCTATGCTCACGCTGCGTTGGTTGAAAGCTAATGGTGGATTGCAAGCAGCTTTGGAGCGCAATGTGGCGAAGGCAGAGTTACTCTACAACGCCATTGACGAGAGCAAGATTTTCGAGGGTACAGCCAAGAAAGAGGATCGCTCACTCATGAATATCTGCTTCGTGTTGAAACCAGAGTATGCCCACTTGCAAGACGATTTCTTCAAGTTTGCTACCGCAAAGGGTATGGTCGGAATCAAGGGACACCGCCTCGTGGGTGGTTTCCGCGCAAGTACCTACAATGCTATGACCCTCGAAGGCGTACAAGCCCTTGTGGACTGCATGAAGGAGTACGAACAAACACTTTGATTTTAACATTTGTTTACATTCCTCGTTCAGCCGATGTGTAGCAGAAGTTGAGCCGAAGATACGCAGATGATACAATGATAATACAAATTAAAAATTAACATTTATTTATATATGAAAGTACTTGTTGCAACCGAAAAACCATTTGCCAAGGTGGCTGTTGATGGTATTCGTGAAGTGATTGAGCGGGCGGGTTACGAGCTCGCGCTACTTGAGAAATATACCTCTAAAGAGCAACTATTGCAGGCTGTAGCTGATGTAGATGCACTGATTATTCGTTCTGACAATGTGGACGCAGAACTCTTGGATGCTGCAAAGCAGTTGAAGATTGTGGTTCGTGCAGGCGCGGGATACGATAATATTGACCTTGCTGCGGCTACTGCGCATAATGTGGTGGCAATGAACACCCCGGGTCAGAACTCCAATGCTGTGGCTGAGTTGGCTATAGGGCTTATGGTTATGGCGGTGCGTAACCTCTATAATGGTACCAGTGGCACCGAACTCGGTGGCAAGAAATTGGGTATCCATGCTTATGGTAATGTAGGGCGTAATGTAGCGCGTATTGCTAAAGGCTTTGGTATGGATATTTATGCTTATGATGCCTATTGTCCAGATGAGGTGATGCTCAACGAAGGTGTTACGCCTCTTCATTCGGCTGAAGAACTCTATTCCATGTGTCATATTGTGAGCTTGCATATCCCTGCTACGCCTGAAACCAAAGGCAGTATCAATAATGCATTGCTTAGCCGCATGCCACAAGGCGCGGTGCTTGTGAATACAGCGCGCAAGGAGGTCATCAATGAGGATGAACTGATTCAGTTCATGCAAATCCGCAAGGACTTCAAGTATATGACGGACATCATGCCTGCGGCAGACCAAAAGATGCAAGAACTCTTTGAGGGACGCTATTTTGCTACGCCAAAGAAGATGGGCGCACAGACAGCAGAGGCGAATATCAATGCGGGTATTGCTGCGGCAAAGCAAATAGTGGACTTTGTTGAGAACGGCAATACGCGTTTCCAAGTGAATAAATAATTAGCCTGCTGTGCTGGTAGAAAAAATCGTTTGAGTCAAAGACGAGATAAGTAATTAGATGTAGATGAAGAAAATACTATTTGTATTGACATTATGTATGGTTAGTGTTTCCTATGCTCAGTATGTAGAGTGCGTAGGAAATGCTGTGTTATTGGAGAATGATGGAAATACCCTGTTCGTATTTGAGAAGAATCCAGAACTAAAAACCAAAACCAGTGTCGGAAATGTTGCATGGTATAGTTATCCCGATACGACGCAACTTATTCAGGCGTCCTCTGACTATTTAGATAGTTATAACGGCTTGGAGCATGGCAAGGGTTATATGATTAAGAAGGATAACATGCGAGAAGTCTTTTGGGTCTTCGATTACGATAGTTTGCGTGTGCAATTGCGTGTGCAAGACAATGCTGTAACTGCCGAACTCACCTGCGAGAATACGGTATTGACTATTGATGGCAATATTCCTCCTTTTCAATACCACAACCAAAACGGCAGGCTCACCACTTATCCTCGCATGTGTCGTATTACCTATCAAGATGCTATGTGGGGAGGCGAATCGTGGGTGGACTCGGTGGCTGTGAGCGAACAGGAACTCGCCTCTACGATGACGGTTAGCGCATCGCCTGTGACGACGGATTATGCCATTGCTGATGCACTTGCTATGCAACTTGGATTGCAAGACGATACGCTCTATTCGCCTGTATATGAGCCAATAGCACTCAAGGCGTATCCTCAGACTATCACCACCACACGCGGCAAACAAGGCGAGAAAAGCAACGAGGTTAATCGCCCTTATACGCCAGATGATGTGGTGAATATGTCGGCTCCGTTGGAGGTGCTATTTAAGTCCAACGGACTGAATGCCGACTTCTACCAATGGAAACTCTATAAGGGAAGCGAACTAATCATCACGCGCAACGATGCTGAACACCGATATACTTTCATGGATAAGGGTAACTATCGTGCCGTGGTAGTTGTCAGCAACCACGACTGTCAATTGGATTCGATGGCTTTTGATATTTCGGTAAGCGAGTCGATGTTGCTTGTTCCTAATGTGTTTACTCCCAATGGCGATGGAGCAAACGATGAGTTTCGTGTAGTGTATCGTTCAATCAAGGAGTTTCAGTGTTGGGTGTATAATCGTTGGGGACATCAGGTCTTCCATTCGGATAATCCAGACGAAGGTTGGGACGGTACGATAGGAGGACGCCCTGCTGCGGAAGGTGCTTACTTCTATGTGATTCGCGCCTTGGGAACGGATGCCGATGAGAATGCCAAATATACGCTCAAACCTGTCTATAAGAAGCAGAAAGAGAAACAAGACGAATCACTCTTGGGTGTATATCAATTGTCAGGATCCATCAATCTGCTTCGTGGAGGAAAGAAATGAAACAAACGAAATCAATATATACGCCTGAATTATCATGCTTGTCGCTTGCCAAGATTGATGCAGCGTTGGCTGCAATGCCGCTTGCGGGCAAGATTGATACGCTGAATTGGGTGGAGCTGTATCCTGCTGCGCCGCAGACCACTTTTACGCTCGCGCACACAGACCAAATGCTCTATGTGCGGTTTGAGGTGAAAGGTGAAGTGCCATTGGCAACCAAGACGGAGGATTTGCAACTGGTGAATGAGGATGCATGTGTGGAGATATTCATCGCAGATGCAGATAACACCCACTATTGGAACTTTGAGTTTAACCCAGCAGGTGTGTGTAATGCCTCGCATCGCAAAGAAAGAAAAGTGGATGTGGTGCGCCTGAACGCAGAGCAATTGCAAAGTATCAAGCGTTTTCCTGTGCAGTTATGTGCTGCGCATTGGTCGCTGCTGGTGGGTATTCCATTTGCGTTGATCAAGCTTGATCTCGCACACGAGCACGCGCGTCGCGCGAACCTATATAAATGTGGCGATAAGACAGCCATGAAGCACTATGCTTCGTGGAATCCGATCAATGCACCAGCACCAGCATTCCATTTGCCTGAGTTCTTTGGAGAAATACAGTTTTAAACACTGGCTTCTGGCTTCCGGCTTCCGGCTTCTGGCTTCCGGCTTCCGGTTTCCGGCTTCTGGCTTCCGGACACTAGACACCAGACACCTAAATAAACAATGAATAACTATATGAAAAAATTAATTCTTACTATGGCTGCAATGGCAGTAACTCTGTTGGCAAGTGCCAACCCATTCTTCCACTACAAAGAGTGGAAGACCCCTCATGGAACCTATCCATTCAATGACATCAAACCTGAGCATTACATGCCTGCTTTCGAAGAAGGTATCAAGCAAGGTTTGGCGGAGATCGACGCTATCGTCAACAACCCCGCTGCTCCTACCTTTAAGAACACCATCGAAGCATATGAGAAGTCGGGCGAGTTGCTTTCTGTAGTTGCTGGTTGCTTCTACAACCTTACTTCGGCAGAAACCAACGACGAACTGCAAGCCATCGCTATGGAACTCTCTCCAAAGATGTCGGAGTATTCAGCTACTATCCGCCTCAATGAGGGACTTTTTGCGCGTATCAAAGCGGTGTATGACCAAAAAGACAACTTAAAGCTCAATCCTGCGCAACAAAAACTGCTGGAGGATATCTACGAGTCTTTCGCTAATAACGGCGCAAACCTCAATCCAGAGCAAAAGCAAGTGTATAAAGAACTCAGCGCAAAGCTCTCTCAACTTACCCTCGTGTATGGTCAAAATGTCCTCAAAGCTACCAATGCGTGGACTATGCTCATCACCAACGAGGCTGATCTCGCTGGTTTGAAGGACGATACCAAGGCCATGCTCAAAGCCAATGCCGAGAAGAAAGGTATGCAGGGCTGGCTTCTTGACCTCAAACCTACCACCTATATCCCTGTGATGGAGGACTGCCAAAACCGCGATATTCGTCGCGAACTCTACACCGCATACAACAGCCGTTGCATCGGTGGCGAGTTTGATAACACACAAGTCATTATTGACATCGTGAATACCCGCCTCGCGTTGGCACAACTCTTTGAGAAGGCTTGCCACGCTGATAAGTCGCTCACCAAGACCTGCGCTGAGAGCAAGGAGAATGTGATGAACTTCCTCGACCAATTGCGCGATAGCTATATGCCTGTGGCTCTGCAAGAAGTGGCTGAATTGCAAGAGTTTGCAAAGGGTAAGGGCTTCTATGCTACCCTCCAACCATGGGACTGGAGCTTCTACAGCAAGCAACTCAAAGAGGAGAAATATGCTATCTCTGACGACCTGCTCCGCCCATACTTCAAGAAGGAGAATGTGATTGAGGGCGTCTTCGGTTTGGCAAAGCGCCTCTATGGTGTGACCTTCAAGGAGAATAAGAACATCCAAGTATATCACCCAGAAGTGACTGCTTATGAGGTTTTTGACCAAAAAGGCAAGTTCCTCGCTGTGTATTATGCAGATTTCCACCCACGCGAGGGTAAACGCGGTGGCGCTTGGATGAACAACTTCCAAGAGCAATACATGGTAGGCAAGAAGAATGTCCGTCCACATGTTGTGAATGTGATGAACTTCACTCGTGCTACAGATACCAAGCCTGCTCTCTTCTCTTACGACGAGGTAGAGACTTTCTTGCACGAGTTTGGTCATGGCTTGCATGGTATGCTCACCCAATGCCAATATGCTGCGCAAAACGGAACCAATGTACCACGCGACTTTGTGGAGCTTCCTTCTCAATTCAACGAGAACTTCCTCAGCGAGAAAGAGTTCCTCGATACCTTTGCAAAGCATTATGAGACGGGTGCGACTATTCCACAAGAGCTCATCGACAAGATTCAAGCGGCAGCTAACTACCATGTGGCATACGCTTGCGTGCGCCAACTCTCATTTGGTTATCTAGATATGGCATGGCATACACTCACTTCTCCATTCGAAGTGCCAAGTAATTTGACCGCTTCGGAGGCAGTTATCAAGTTTGGTGACAATGCTATGGCTTGCGTACAAGTATTGCCATTAGTGGCTGGTACGCAGATGGAGTTTGCGTTTACTCATATCTTCTCTGGCGGTTATGCAGCTGGTTATTACAGCTATAAGTGGTCTGAGCTGTTGGATGCAGATGCTTATTCGGTATTCCAAGCGGCTAAGGAGAAGAACGGTAGCATTTTCGATAAGAAGGCAGCCGACTTGTATCGCAAGAACATCTTGGAGAAGGGTGGTAGTGCCAAACCAATGGACTTGTACCGCGCTTTCCGTGGTGGCGAACCATCGATTGATGCTCTGCTTGAGCGCGATGGTATCAAGAAATAAAACCAATTAGTGGCAATAGATACAGTCAATTAGTGGCAATATATAAAGCCAACTAATCGCAATCTATATAGCCCATCCTATAAAATACCCCAAAAGTAAAGTGAACCCCAAAAGTTAGACAAAAAACTTTTGGGGTATTTTATTTTGAATGGCAGTTTTCGGTATCAAATCTCTCTCTCGCACCGCACAATAACCGCACTATTACCGCACAATAACCGCACAATTCCTCACCACCATAGAACCCCGAGAAAACAAATTTATTTCAGATTTTCTTGCACAATTCAAAAAAATGTAGTAATTTTGCGGTCGCAAACGAAAGTTTGCAGACATATTATAAAAAGCGTTTATTAGCGCTTGTTTTGGCACTTAGAAATCTGGTAAATTTCAACCTATCCAAAACAAGAAGGCAGTAAACGCCCTTTGGGATATGACTATCCCGCCACAGAGCATCCATGCGTGGATTGCTCTGTTTGGTGGCTTTTCATATTCGGCGTGGGCGTTGCTTGCTTATTCTTATAGGAAAGGTTTACCAGAACCTCTAAGTGGAGAATAAGCAAAGGTAAGGTTCCACGCTTTTTGTATAGTTATACCAACGGGGCGTTTGGAGCCGATGTCCCAACCAAATAGATTATGCCTATGTGAGAAACAATTTATCTCTCATTCCAATATCGCATCACATATTGGATGAGATTCTTATGTTTGTTAGTGATGCATGGAGTTTGCGAAAAGCCAATAAGTGAGTAGCAACAATCTAAAAATAGAAATAAATTATGAGATCTATCAAATTATTTTTACTTGCAGTTATTGCAGTATGCTTTTGCACAAATGTAAATGCCGTTGAGTTAGGCGATTATATGGAAATAGACGGAATTCCATCTATTGTTATTTATGTAGATGCTTCTGGCGAACATGGTTTGGTAATGTCTGCCACAGCACATAGAGATGATATTAAAAATATACAAAAAATATTTGCTTCAAAACATTGGGAAGAATACAAATCACGATGCATAAATGAGTTTGGCAAACCACGCCCTGATTTTGAGGCTGCATATCTTGACATGCCAGAGTATGATTATAAGGCGTACAAAAAAATGCGTAAAAATATTATGAAGAAACATCTTCCTGCATTAGCAAGTATGTTAACTGAAAAAGGCAAAGAAAATGCAGAAAAAATTGCTGATTATTGTGCAGATAATGGAATAGATATGTCTATTTATTTTCCAGATCAAACTTGGGCACAATCATTAGGTGAAGGTTGGTTTATTCCGGGAAATGCAGAAATTGAATTATATGCTGTCTTTTTGGGTGAGGGACAAGAAATAGGAGAAGACTACGCAAAGAGTATATTTGAAATTCAAAAAAAAGACAAGAAGTGGAACAATGGAGTATGGAGTATGTACCATTTGCATAGATATATTGTAGGTTATACAGGCGGTTTGGTGTTACCAGGCGCAGAGTTTTTTGCTCCTACTAACCTAAAGTCTTCTACTTTGATTAAATCTGCATGGACTTTTGAAGATGAGAATCAAGGTAAAATTTATAAAAAAGGGAAAATAGGTATAAGAGGAAATGTGAATAACAAGAAAAAATACAATGATTTCTACACATTTGGTGCGTTGTATGGTGGTAGTCTGGTAAATCCAAAAAATTGGTTAGATTTTTATGTGCATTATTGGAAATCTGGACCTTGGTTTGGCGCCATGAACTATGGACCATACATCGTTGCTGTAAAAGAATTTTAATTTCCATAAAGATACTCAACATGAAATCAACTAAAATATTTGCAATACTCTTTATTGGAGTGCTATTTCTTTCCTCTTGTCATACTGCGTTACAAGGCGTACAACCCGTAGCACGCACGCAAAGCCATTTTGGACAAGAGAATATGGAGTTTATTGGTTTTAAGAATATGAAGCGTGGTGATATTCTGCTTAAGGATTTTGGAGCAGAATTAGAGCGCAGACATATTGCAATAAACCATCAAAAATTCTATATGGGTATTTATTCATTGCAAGAATTAGAAACCTACAAAGCATCCATGCGTTACATCACTTTTATAGATGTAGTAAAGCATTCATATTCGAAAAATGATGCTGTTAGTGATAGTTATGGATTAGAACTTGGAGGTTGGCTCATTGCAGGTATTACATGTTTTACATTATTCCCTGTATATGTTCCTATGATGTGTGCTGCGGATGCCAATGATTGCCAAATCATCTTGAATGGAGAGTATCATTTGTATGTATATGATACTGTAAAGAAAGAGGTTGTTATGACAACACCTATCGAAGTACAAGAGAAGGATATGTATAAAGGTCAATTCACGCATAAGCACACCGATGTTGAAGCTGTAAATGATCGCTATCGCAATCTTTTGTATAATGCTTTATTGGATGCCTACTCACATGCCTATAATTTCGTAAAGAATATCAACGAATAAGAAACGAAAATACCGATTATTCTCTCACCCTGCAAGTCATTGGATTTGCGGGGTGAGTTTTTATATTGCTATTCCCATTGCTCGTATTCAAGCACTTCTTCAGACAGCCTTCCGTGAAACTCAGAGTGGTAACCGAGTGGTAAGCGAATATATCGCTAACCGAATAGCACGAAAGCCCACCGATGGAATGGAAATGCGGGCTACTGCCACCCATGCAGCCCAAATACACGAAAAACGAGCCCAAAAGTAAACTTTTGCTCGTTTTACTTGCGTATGTGCATTTTTTGTAGTACCTTTGTACCCGATTTGGTAAAAGAACATTTGTGCGTTCTGAGCCGTAAACATTTGTAGGTTTATTAAAAAGAAAAACATGATTAAAATTACTTTTCCGGACGGAGGCGTCCGCGAGTACGAGAGCGGAATCACCGCTTACGAAGTAGCTGCAAGCATCAGCAGCCGATTGGCACAAGACATCCTTGTTGCAAGCATCAAAACTGCCAACGACGAAGATTGGCAAATCGTAGAACTCAATGCACCAATCACCGAAGATTGCGAAATCAAACTCCACAAGTGGGAGGACAAGGAGGCGAAACATGCCTTTTGGCACACCTCATCGCACTTGATGGCAGAGGCATTGCAGGAGTTGTATCCTGGCATCCAATTCGGTATTGGTCCTGCTATCGAAAATGGTTTCTACTACGATGTGTATCCTGCTGAGGGACAAACGATTAAGGACAGCGACTTCGCTGCAATCGAACAAAAAATGGCAGAGCTTCGCGCCAAGAAAGAGCCATTAGTAAAGAAGTCTATCGCAAAAGCCGATGCACTGGCTGAGTTTGGCGCAAAGGGTCAGACATATAAGTGCGAGCTCATCAGCGAACTCGAAGACGGACATATCTCTACCTATACACAAGGTGCGTTTACCGACCTCTGTAAAGGTCCTCACCTCGTTTCTACTGAGGCAATCAAAGCTATTAAGGTGCTCAGCTGTGCAGCTGCATACTGGCGTGGCGACGACTCTCGCCCAATGATAACCCGTATCTACGGTATCACTTTCCCTAAGAAAGCGATGTTGGACGAGTACTTGACCCTTCTTGAAGAGGCTAAGAAACGCGACCACCGCAAGATCGGTAAAGAGTTGGAACTCTTTATGTTCTCTGATATGGTGGGTAAAGGTCTGCCTATCTGGTTGCCAAAGGGTACTGCGCTTCGCCTGCGCCTTGAAGACTTCCTCAAGAAGATTCAAAAACGCTATGGCTATCAACAAGTTATCACTCCACATATCGGTAATAAGAACTTGTATATCACTTCTGGTCACTGGGATCACTATGGCAAGGACTCGTTCCAACCTATCACCACTCCAGAGGAAGGCGAGGTATATTTGCTCAAACCAATGAACTGTCCTCACCACTGTACTATCTTCAAGAATACGCCTCACTCATATAAGGATCTGCCTCTGCGTATTGCTGAGTTCGGTACGGTTTACCGCTATGAGCAATCAGGTGAGTTGCACGGTTTGACCCGCGTGCGTAGCTTCACCCAAGACGATGCGCATATCTTCTGCCGTCCTGACCAAGTGAAGAGCGAGTTTATCCGCGTGATGGAGATTATTGAGATTATCTTCAAGTCACTCGCGTTCGAGAACTTCGAGGCACAAATCTCACTGCGTGACCCTAACAATACTACCAAGTATGTAGGTTCAGACGAGGTATGGGAGAAAGCAGAGCAAGCCATCATTGAGGCATGCCAAGAGAAGGGATTACCTGCTCGCGTTGAGACTGGCGAGGCGGCTTTCTATGGTCCTAAATTGGACTTCATGGTGAAGGATGCGCTTGGTCGTCGTTGGCAGTTGGGTACTATCCAAGTGGATTACAACTTGCCAGAGCGCTTTGACTTGGAGTATGTAGGCGAAGATAACCAAAAGCATCGTCCAGTGATGATCCACCGTGCGCCATTCGGAAGTATGGAGCGCTTCGTGGCGGTACTTATCGAGCATACCGCTGGTAAGTTCCCATTGTGGTTGACACCTGACCAAGCAGTCGTATTGCCAATCTCCGAGAAGAGCAACGAGTATGCGCACAAGGTAAAAGAGATGCTTGAGGCACAAGATGTGCGCGCTATCGTGGACGACCGCAACGAGAAACTCGGCCGTAAGATTCGCGACAACGAACTCAAGCGTATCCCATACATGCTCATCGTAGGCGAGAAAGAGGCAGAGCAAGGACTCGTTTCTGTTCGCCAACAAGGTGCAGAGGAGAAAGGTCAGATGACTATCCAAGAGTTTGCTGACATGATCACTGCTACTGTGAAAGAGCAGATGAATGCGTATTAAGCGCTTAGCGCTTATAGGACGCTTGCAGAGCAAGCTATAGGACGGCAGCAGAGCTGCCTATAGGACGCCGCAAGCGGCTATAGGTTATAGGCAAGATAATGAAAAAGACGAGGATTGTTCCTCGTCTTTTTATATTATTTGTTTTATTACTTAACTCACCGTATGTGTGAACAAATCATCACGCTCTTGCGTTTGAATCCAATGGTAGAACTTATGATCCATGCTCACTGGCGGAGCAATCAAGTTGATGGTGTTTTGCTTTATATTGTCGAATACGCGGATGTGCATAGGTATATTTCCGTGATGCGCTTCGCACAATTCTGCCAACTCATCAATCAGTGCTGGCTGAATATTCTCAATTGGTAAGTCTATGGTTATTTGCTTTACATGCTTGTGGGCATCGCTGATAAGTTCTACTTGTTGTACAGCCAATTCATATTCCGCTTCTTGTAATGGCTTGGGCTTGAACCAACGCTGATTGGCACCATACTGCTGAATAATACCAGTTAGGAAGACATACACATTGGGTTTGAGCAGACTTGCAAATTGCTTGTAAGCCTCGCCAAAGAGGGTGAACTGGTAACTACCCGAGTAGTCCTCGATGGTATATCGGCCGTATGGGTTGCCTTTGCGGGAAGTAGCGTCTTCTGCTTCCACAACGATACCGCCGAAGAAGAGAGGGCGATTCTCGTGCTGGGTAATCCATTGATTAGGATCAATCTTCTCTGTCTCTTCATCTCCTTCCGCATCGTTGTTCTCAGTAACGGGCGCATTGGTTCCTGCTGTGCGTGCTTCGGGTTTGCGCCATGTATCAAATTGGGTGAGCTCTGCAGCGGTAATCGTGCATATGTCGCGCACTTCAAATTCCCACTCATCCAGCGGGTGGGCAGAGAGGAAAATGCCAATCAAGTTCTTCTCTTTGTTGAGGCGTTCTATTGCAGACCAACGAGGTACTTGTGGAAGCTCTGGCAACTGAATATCAATGCCTCCGCCACCACCTAAATCACCGAAGAGGGATAAACTATTTGCAGTTTGGTCTTGCTGATACTTGTTGCCAAAGCGAATGAGTACATCCAAGAAATTTTCACCTTTGGAGTTCATGCCCAGCAGTTGTTCGCGATAGGTGCTATCAAAACAATCAAAGCCGCCAGCCAGTGCGAGATTCTCGATAGTCTTTTTGTTGCATGCTTGCAGATTGACGCGTTGTACGAAGTCGAAGATGTCCTTGTATTTGCCGTTCTTCTCGCGTTCTTCGATGATGGCTTCTACGGCTGCTTCGCCTACACCTTTCACGCCACCCAAGCCAAAGCGCACATCGCCGTTCTTGGTGACGGTGAAGTTCAAGCCCGACTCATTGACATCGGGTGGCAAGACAGACATGCGCATGGCCTTGCACTCGTCCATGAACTTCGTTACATCCTTGATGTCGTCCTTCGCCACGGTCAAGTTGGCAGCCATGAACTCGGCAGGGTAGTGGGCTTTGAGGTAGGCCGTCTGGTATGCTACCCATGAGTAGCATGCGGCGTGCGACTTGTTGAAGGCGTAGGAGGCGAACTTCTCCCAGTCTGCCCAGATCTTCTCCAGTACTTTCTCATCGTGTCCGTTGGCCTTGCCACCGTTGATGAACTTGGGTTTGAGTTCTGCCAGCATCGCCATAATCTTCTTACCCATCGCCTTACGCAGCTGGTCGCTCTCGCCGCGGGTGAAATTAGCCAACAGGCGCGAGAGAAGCATGACCTGCTCCTGATATACCGTCACACCATAGGTATCCTTGAGGTACTTCTCCATGATAGGTATATCATAGGTTACTGGCTCCAAACCATGTTTGCGCTTGATGAACTGCGGAATATAGTCCATAGGTCCTGGACGATAGAGCGCGTTCATAGCAATGAGGTCACCCATGACGGTAGGTTTGAGCTCCTTCATGTACTTGCGCATACCTGCCGACTCAAACTGGAAGACACCAATGGTGCGTCCCTCTTGGAAGAGTTTGTAGGTCTCTGCGTCGTCTTTAGGTATGTGGTCAATATCCACATCTATACCGTGGCGCAGTTTGATGTTCTTAAGACACTCTTTGATGATAGTCAGGGTTTTTAGTCCGAGGAAGTCCATCTTGATAAGACCCACATTCTCCACCACATGTCCGTCGTATTGCGTCACGAGAATGCGTTGCTTGCTGTCCTTATCTTCGACGGTACTCAATGGTGCATATTTGGTGAGGTCATCCGCACCGATGATAACGCCGCAGGCGTGGATACCCACTTGGCGCACGGTGTTCTCCAACTGCTGTGCATAGTTGAGCATGGAGGCAATCTCGGGTTCGCCGCCATTGACGAGGTCCTTGAGTTCGGCTACATACTTATAGCAGTTCTTGAGATTGACTTTGGGCGATTTGCCTTTCTCGTCTTTGATGTTATCGGGGAAGCCGCGTTCGGGGATATAACTCTTGATCTCATTGACACGAGCGAGTGGAACGCGCTGTACGCGTCCGACATCGGCAATAGCGGATTTAGCCGCCATAGCACCGTAGGTGATGATATGTGCCACGCGTGTCTTGCCGTATTTCTCTGTCACCCAGTCCAGCACCTTGGCGCGACCTGCATCATCGAAGTCGGTATCAATATCGGGTAGGGATATACGGTCGGGGTTGAGGAAACGCTCGAACAGCAGGTCGTACTCCAGCGGGTCGAGGTCGGTGATGCGGAGGCAGTATGCTACCACCGAACCTGCGGCACTACCACGACCAGGACCTACGCTCACGCCCAACTCCTCGCGGGCAGCGCGGATAAAGTCCATCACAATCAAGAAGTAGCCCGGGAAACCCATGGTCTTCATGATGTGCAGCTCAAATTTGATGCGCTCTTCTTGCTCCTCTGTGAGGGTGTCGCCATAGCGTTGGTGCGCACCGATATAGGTGAGATGGCGCAGGTAGTCAGCCTCCAACTTGATACGGTATAGGCGGTCGTAGCCTCCAAGGGTCTTGATTTTCTTCTCTGCTTGCTCTTGGGTCAGTACGACATTGCCATGCTCGTCGCGGGTGAACTCATCAAAGAGGTCTTGCTCGGTGAACTTGGCGTGGTAGGTCTCCTCTGTACCAAAGTCCTCTGGGATAGGGAACTTAGGCATGATAGGTCCCGAGTCGATGGAGTAGGTTTCTACCTTATCAACAATCTCCTGTGTATTGCTAATGGCCTCGGGTAGGTCAGAGAAGATAGCAGCCATCTCTTCGGGTGTCTTGAGCCACTCTTGCTTGGTGTAGAACATACGGTCGTTGTCGTCCACAAAGTGGTTGGTGCTCAGGCAAATGAGACGGTCGTGCGCTTCGGCATGCTCTTCCTCGACGAAGTGCACATCGTTGGTGGCTATGATTTTGACATTGTGCTTGCGTGCTAATTGTACCAGCACTTCGTTGACCATTTTCTGTACTTGGTAGGTATGTTGGTCGGCGCGAGGTTTGTCTGTCTGGTGGCGTTGCAACTCGATGTAGTAGTCCTCGCCGAAGAGCGCCTTGAACCATTCAATGGTTTGTTCGGCTTCGGTGAAGTCCTGATTGTGGAGACCTTGCATGACTTTCTGTGGCAACTCACCACCTAAGCAGGCGGAGCAGCAGATGAGTCCCTCGTGGCACTCTTGCAGCAATTCCTTATCTATACGCGCGGTGCGATAAAAACCGTCAATGAAACTTTGGCTGGTCAGTTTGCATAGGTTCAGGTAACCCGTCTTGTTCTTTGCCAAGAGGATAAGATGCCAACCACTCATGTCCACCACCTGTGTTTTGCCTTCGGCGTTGGTGACTTTGTAGTCTTTGTCTTGCATCAAGCGTCCGCGGCGTGCGCAGTACGCCTCAATGCCAACGATGGGCTTGAAGGGGATGAACTCAGTGCCTTCTTCTTCGGCTTTGGCTTTGAGCTTGCCGTTGGCTTTCTTGCAGCAGTCGAGTAACTCCTTGATACCATACATATTGCCGTGGTCGGTAAGGGCAATAGCGGGCATGCCAACGCGGATACTCTTATCCACGAGGTCTGCCACCTTGCTCATGCCGTCAAGTACGGAGTAGTGCGAGTGAACATGTAAGTGCGTAAAATTCATAGCTTTGATAAGTACGATAATTTGTGCAAAAGTACTGAAAAAAAATGAATTATACAAATTTTATTTGTAA
This sequence comes from Paludibacteraceae bacterium, assembly GCA_045590995.1. Lineage (GTDB taxonomy): Bacteria > Bacteroidota > Bacteroidia > Bacteroidales > Paludibacteraceae > Colicola. The sequence goes on from JAZNRY010000062.1 coordinate 51,674, forward strand.
AATTAGTAGATAAATTTGCGTATGTCGCAATAAATCACTACCTTTGCAGCCGAAAAATTATAATCAAATGAAACGAATACTTTTCTTTTTTCTTTTTGCCTGCATGCTGCTTGTAGCGCAGGCGGCTTCGCTTTCGGGTACGCTTCCCGTGTTGTATATTCAAACGGAGAACAATGCTCCTATCGTGAGCAAAGATGACTACATCCATGCCACTTACTACCTTGATAACAAGGGACTGAGTGACTATCAGAGTATAGGCTCGAAATCGGCACCTTTGACCATGGAAATCAAAGGTCGTGGTAACTACTCTTGGACAGGCTTTGACAAGAAACCTTATCGCATCAAACTGGCTGATAAGCAACCATTGTTAGGCATGAATAAAAGCAAGCATTTTGCTCTCTTGGCGCATGCTGATGATAGCAACGACAGAAAGGGTTTCATGCGCAATGCCGTGGGGTTTGAGTTGAGCAAGTTGATAGGCATGACCTATACCCCAGAAGCCAAACCACTGGAAGTGGTGCTGAATGGCGATTATATTGGTCTTTATTTCCTTACCGAGCATATCCGCGTGGACAAGGACCGCGTGAATATCGTGGAGCAAGAAGATGAGGAGACCGATAGCGAGGCTATCACTGGCGGCTGGCTCGTGGAAATTGACAACTATGACGATGATCCGCATATTACTATCAAGGAGGGTGGCGAAATCACCATGTGGATTACCTATAAAACCCCAGAGGTGTTGTCCTATCAGCAAGAGCAGTATCTGATCCAACAAATTAAGTTGATAGATAACTTGGTTTATGGTGACAAGAACTCAAATGAGTTGTGGAATTACCTTGATATGGACGCATTGGCGAAGTTCTATATCGTGCAGGAGATAATGGACAACTATGAGAGTTTCCATGGTAGTTGCTATTTGCACAAGGAGATAGGAGCGAACGAGAAATGGCATTTTGGACCTGTATGGGATTTCGGTAGTTCGTTTAACCGCGACAAATCGCAATATATGTACCAAGGCGATGTGTGGCACAACCACTGGATTCCTGAGATTTGCAAGTTCCCTGCTTTTATGGAGCGCGTGAAAGAGATTTGGAACGAGTTCTATAACGGAAATTACAACAATATTTATAGTTTTATAGATACGCATGAGAACTTAATCAAGCAAGCAGCTGTTAAAGACAAAGAGCGTTGGGGGCAGTATCATGGTAGCCAAACGATAAGTACCTATATTGATCGTACTACGGAGGTTTTGCGCAAAAATGCAGCATGGCTTAATGAGCAATGGAAAACCAGCGGTAACCCTGGTGGCAATGACAATCCTGGTGGTAATGAGGGTGGAGGCGATAACGAAGGTTCGCTCAGCGAAGTCACCAGTATGTATGTATGGGTGAATGGTCAGTCAGTGGAATATCCTATAGCGCAAGTAGATAGTATTACTTTTGCGAAGAAAGAGGGTATTATTATCAAGGTGAAGGTACCTGATTCTTGGTCAGATGTTTATGTATATATATGGGATACTGAGGGAGTCGAAACTGGCGATTATAAGGCAAGCAAACAGGGTGATTGGTATGTATATACCTATTTTGGAAAGTCATTGAATATCATCTTCAAAGAGGGCAAAGACTGGAGTGGTCATCCTTACCAAACAGAAGACCTAAAGACTAACCGAAGTGGTTGCTATGTCATCACTCAGGAGGGGGAAAACAAAGGCGTATTCAACGAGGTGGATTGTGAGTAATGAGGCTATAAGGCGAGAGGTTATAGGCGAAAGGCTGGGAATAGAAAAAGGCGAGCAGGGTTGCTCGCCTTTTTCATTTATTGGCTTCCGGCTGCTGGCTACTGGCTGCCAGTGTTGGGCTTTCGGCTACCAGCTTCTGGCGTCCAATATTTGGCGTCCGGCTTCCGGCTGCTGGCTACCGCTAAACAGGTTATTTACTCAGGATTTCCTCAATCTCTGCCTCATTGAGATTGCGGCCTACGATGATGCCCTCTTTGTTGATGAGGATAGTGGTAGGGATAGCAGAGATGCCGTACTTATCGCATGGGTTGTATGGCTCTGTGCGTTGATCGCGGATATGCTGCCATGGCAACATGTCCTCTTCAACGGCTTGCAACCATGCTGCCTCGTCCTTATCGCAACTCACGCCCAAAATCTCCAGCTTGCCCGATGGGTGATAGGAGGTGTAGAGTTCCTTGAGGGCAGGCATCAATCGGCGGCATGGACCGCACCATGAAGCCCAGAAGTCCACCAATACATAGTCGGTCTTGCCTACCAATTCGCTCAGTGCCAACGGGGTGCCGTCTGCTTTCAGCGATACGATGTCAATGTATGGATTGCCCGCTGAGGTGAGCAACTCAATTCGGTATTCCTTGTACACGAGCTTGAGGAGAGGCTTCTCCCAACGCTCTACTGGAATGGCTGCAATGAGCTCGGCTTTCTGCTCAGGGGTGAGCATATAGAAGTGTGACAAGACGATAGAATCACTGGTGAGGTCCTCAATGTTCTCCATCAAGAGGGTATAACCGTCTGTGATAAAGCCCTCAATGAGTGAGTCTTTCACGGCACGGTCTTCTACGGTTTCCAACTGTGCTTCCAAATCATTGTACAATTCGATGTATTGTTCGTATGCCGTTTTCTTGGGCGTACACGCTACGAGGCATGCTAATGCCAGTAATGAAATAAAAATCTTTTTCATATTATTCTGCATTTGCCAATGGGCTGGCTTGTGTGTAAACGCGTGTTGCGAGTTCTTGGTCGAGTTGGTAGAGTCCATATCCGTTATCGCCTACCATGCGGAACTTATTCACGAGGTCAGTAGCGTTCTCCTCTTCCTCCACTTGCTCGTCCACGAACCAGTTGAGTCGGCTTTGGAGGGCGAAGTCTTTCTCCTCTACAGCAAGTGCCATGAGGTTGTTGATGAGGGCTGTCACTTTGCCTTCGTGCTCAAGGGTGTGTTGGAAAGCCGCGAGTGGGGAAGCCCATTCGGTGTCCACAGCAGCGATGGGCTCCAGCAGAACGCGACCGCCACGACTTTGCAGGTAGTTGAAGAGTATCATAGCGTGGTCTTGCTCCTCTTTGAATTGGATAGCAAACCAGTTAGCGATACCTGGGTAGCCTGCATCTTGGCAGTACGCTGACATACTCAAATAAAGATAAGCCGACCATAATTCGGCATTGATTTGGGCATTAATAGCCGCTTCAAGTTTTTTAGAAATCATAATCTATAAAGGTTAAAAAATGTTTTAATAGTTATAAAAGTTCTATGGAATTTAGTACAAAAATTGTGCCATTTTCTTAATGTAGGTTAATGAAGTGTTGATTTTTTAGAAAAAATGTTTTACAAATCGGATGTAATAACCCCGTTTATGTCACGGAGAAGTTATGGTAATTCTTAGACGAGGTTCCAATGAGGTTCCAATCAGGTTCTAATGAGTTTCCAATGGAGACAGGGGGCAGATAGGTGGCAACTAATGGGCAAATAGTGAAAAAATATACGGCTACATAACTTAATTGGTTACGTAGCCGTATGTGATATTCGGGAGATATTAATTTTGATTTCGTTTTAGAGATGCGGATTATTATATACGATCGAAATAGAATGTGTATATAATCTCTTCGTCATAGTCTTCGAATTCAATCTCAAGAATAAGTTTTGTATCAGTAAGTTTTTTGATTGTAAAATAATCAGCATCACCACCAAACCATTCGTCAATTAATTCGGTGTATAATTTTTTCCCGTTTACATTGTAGTCATACTTACCTTCTCGCTCTCCATCCCAGTAAACACTCAAATTTTCATCTTCGTCAAATTCCCAAACAAGCTCTTCGCTACCGAAACTCTCTGAATCACCGTCTGTTTCTCCGTCAAATGACACTTCGTAAGCTTGTTCGGTACATTCCCATTCACCGATGATAAGATCTTCTGTAGCATCGCTCGAAGGTTCATTTTTTTTGTCGTTTTGACATGAAGTGATAAACATAGGCATCATTGCTACCAGCAACATTACCAAAAAAGATTTCATTGTTTTCATAATTGTTCTAATTTGTTTTGTTTATATTACCGAATACCATTTTCCTTGTTGTATATAGACATACAAAAAGCGCAGACCTCGAGTTGCTTATTCACAAGTCGAGGCCTTCGCATTGCCTTAAAAGTCTAATAAACAACAGGAAACCTACGCTGGTATGAAAACACACTACGCCCTACAATACAAGCATAGCATGGATACAATCATACCCATAGGCATTTACTGTTACTTTGATTTTGACTTTTAATTCCGAAAGTTGCGAAGTTTCGACTTGCCAAACACAAAGCGTCAATAAACGCTATTCAATATGTCAGAAACCTACCCTTAGAAGCTTTCGTGACGAAACACTTTTCGCAGAACACATCGCCCTCCAGCGTAGATTCGGCTGCAAAATTACAACATTTTTTTGAATTGTGCAAAAAAAATAATGAAAAAATCACCATTTATCTTCGAAATATAAAGAATCGAAATATAAATGGTGATAGGGAGGATATATAAAAGAATCTACATGCGTAACTTAAAGCCCGAGAGAATGGTGTCGGGTTTGAAGTGGAAGACACTTGCCATCTCGCCTGCCATACAGAAACCACAGACACGGCATTGCTCTGTACCATAACCAAGGCATAGGCTGCGGCTGCCGTCGGTATAAATGAAGTTGGTAACAAAACACTCTTTGCCCAATTCAATCTCACCCAAAGCATTGCGCTTCATGAGCTTTAATCCCGAACGAGAATTCATAATAGGATAGCCCTTTTTCTTATAGTCAAGCACTTTGTCAATCAATTCTGCTTTCTTCTCTGGTGGCAGCATCAGGTATTCCGTGCCAGGGTAGGGAGTATGGAAATTGATAGAAATCTGCTCAATAGCAGGGTTGTTCTTGGCATACTCCATAGCCGCATCCAGCGACTCGTGGTTGAGGGAATTGACTACCATATTCACACAGATATGTTTGAAACCCGAATTACGAATATTCTCTTCTAAGCGTGCGAATGATCCTTCTCCGCGAATGCGGTCGTGGTATTCGCCTACACCGTCCATGCTTACCCAGATAGATTGCGGACGAATCCATGAGAAATCCTGTTGCGCATTGGTGGTGACAGTGATAGAGAAGAAACCAATCTCCAGCGCAGCGTCAATGAGGTCGTTGATAGTGCGATTGCCCTCTTTCCACAGCGTGGGTTCGCCGCCTTCGAGGTCGATGAAGCGTGAGCCGAGCTCGTAGGAGTAGCGCATGTCGGCTACAATATCTTCAAAAGTGCGTTGTTTATATCCCGCACTGCCATACACGGAGCAGTGCTTGCAACGCAGATTGCATTTGTCGGTGATAAAAAGAACTGTCTGCAATGGCGCGCGGCGACCAAAAAAACGCGCACGGAAGAACCATTGACCCAGATAGATGTAGTGTGATAAAAGTTTGATTGGATTCATAGAATTGTATATTTGGCTGCAAAATTACAAAAAAAAATGTACATATACAAACAAAACTTGCATATATGCAATTTTTGTTGTACCTTTGTGGCTGAAATTAGCATAATAGATAGATATAATCACCATTAAAATAGGAATAAAAATGAAACATTTATCTTTAATTCTTGCATTTAGCGCATTGAGTTTGTATGCTGGTGCACAAGATGTTGCAGCAGTGAGCGATTCGATTGATGGATTTCGGTTTACAACCGTGGATAGCATTGCTATTACACCCGTGAAAGACCAAAATCGTAGTAGTACCTGTTGGAGTTATTCTACAATAGGTTTTCTTGAGAGTGAACTCTTACGCATGGGGAAAGGCGAATATGACCTGAGTGAAATGTTTGTTGTTCATCATACCATGTTGGATCGTGCAGAGTATTCTGTGCGTATGTATGGTACTGCTGAGTTCGCTCCTGGTGGTTCGGCATACGATGTGATATACTGCTTGAAAAACTATGGTCTTGTACCACAAGAAGCTATGCCCGGTATTCAATATGGTAGCACCCCCGCCGACACCTTGCCCGTTCACGCAGAATTGGATGCTGTGGCAGGAGGCGTAGTGAAAGCTGTGACGAATAGCGGACTGAAAAAACTGACCCCTGTATGGAAAAAAGCCCTCACCGCTGTATATGACACTTATCTCGGCGAGTGTCCAAAGACCTTTATGTATAATGGCAAGGAATATACGCCAACATCGTTCGCAGAAGAATTGGGATTGAACGCGGATGACTATGTGAGCATCACCAGTTATACCCACCATCCTTTCAATACAACTTTTGCCCTTGAAGTACCTGACAACTGGCGTATGGACCAGATGTACAATGTGCCAATGGATGAAATGATGGCAATCATTGACAACGCACTTGCCAATGGTTACACCTTGGCATGGGGTGCTGATGTGAGTGAGATCTGTTTCACACGCAAGGGTATAGGTGTCGTTCCTGAAGAAGAGAAAGCTGCTGATCTTATGGGTAGTGATGCGGCTCGCTGGTTGGGACTTTCGGCTACTGATAAACGCGAAGAACTGACCAAAAAACCATTGCCAGAGAAGACCATCACCCAAGAGATGCGCCAAGCAGCATATGACAGTTGGGAGAACACCGACGACCACGGTATGCAAATATTTGGTACTGCCAACGACCAAAACGGCAAACGCTACTACATGGTGAAAAATTCATGGGGTACAAAGAAAAGTGAATACAAGGGCATTTGGTATGTGTCGGAAGCATATATGCAATACAAAACGAACGATGTGCTTGTTCACAAAAATGCTATTCCAAAAGAGATTCGAAAGAAACTCGGAATCAAATAATTACATAAAAAAAGCAGTCATTAAAGACTGCTTTTTTATTTCGAACTTGTGGTATCTTTGCTGAGTTGTGACCATTGCTTGAACCCATAAATACAATTGGCACACCAAAAAGCATATTGGACAGCCATACAATAGTTCTCTGCTCGCAACCACATGATAACAGCCAATATATCCACAACTAACCAGAGATACCACTGCTCGCGATAGGCAAGTATCATGAGTAGTTGTGCGGCAATAGCAGGTATGGTGGTGAAAGCATCCATATAAGGTTGCGGGTCATCTGTGTAGTTGTTCAATAACCAACCAGTAAAAATAGATAGCAGCAGAAGAACGATACTAAGCAATAGCAGAAGCGAACTTGATAGACGGCGTGTCTGCACTTGCAACGAATTGCTCGACAAACGATTATGCCAACAATATACGCCGTAAACCATAGTGATGAAATAATAGACATTCATTGCAATCTCAGCATAGAAGCGCTCCAAGCAACACAGATAGGTATAGGTGGCAACCTGCGCGAAGCCAAAAACGAAGGTTAGGATGTTACCTTGCGCACCTAATACTACGGAGCAAACACCCAAGAGGCCGCTGACTAACGACCAAGGGTTATCATCTGGCAAGAAAACAAAAGTAAATACTTGTATCAGCAATCCGAATACAAGAAAAGTCCATGTGGTACGCGATATAGAGATACGCCAAGACATATCTTTATTTCTTTTTATTGTTTTTTCCGATTAGCGTACGCGGTTTAGACTCTACTTGTGGAATAGCACGGTGGTCGAAACTCTCCTCAAAATCCCAATTAGCGCGCAGTTTGAGTTTGGATGGGAAATAATAGACAGGTTCTGGTTGTCGCTTCGTGAGCCAATCACCAGTGGTCCATTGTTTGTCGCCGTTATAGTCAATATATAGGCGCATATAATAGGTGGTAGGAGCTAAATACTCAAACTTTGTGCCTTCCTCTTTGGCAGGTAATTCACGCAGTACTTCATCTTTTTCGTTGAGTATTTGGATACGAGCACGAGCATCAAAGTGCTCCATTTTAACCAATAGTGATGAGTACTCATCCAATGATTTAAGTGTTAATTTATATGCTGTGGAATCATTGCATTTGCCATAAATATCTTTCATGGCTGCGGAATCGAGCGTTAATACATAAGAACCTAATGGCTCCAATGCTGCAATGACAAGCATTGTTTGATGCAACGAATCGTGCGACTGCAACTGAATATTAATCGGCTTGAAAATAGTATCTACTTTTTGGGTCAAATGCATCTTTTCCACATGTATAGAATCCAATGGGAATGGAGAATGGATACGAATCGTGTCGTAGATCTCAAATTTAGAGGAAGCATTGGTTTTGAGTGTTAATTTGCGCTCTTGTTTCTTTCGTTGTGTAGCTTCCCATGCTTTCTCCGACATTCGAGGACGGCGATAAACTGCTATAACCGTGTCTGTTTGCGGAATTAAGTTGTATAGCGAATCGGATATAAGATAGGTCATCTCTAAATAGATACTATCTTGTGAAATAGCCATAGAATCGGTGAGCCAATAGGTGATTGTATCGTAAGTAGCATTGGTTTGCAAGAGTGCATAGTTCATCCAATCAACCCATGCGGAATCAGAAGGCAAAGAATCCAATGGCAGTGTATTGCTTGTAGTATCGCACTCCAATGGAGATAAGGAACGGATCAGTGGCATGGAATCTTGTCGCGCAGAGAAAATAAGCGTAAAAGCATGTGGTTCCTCGCGATAAACTCCTTTGAAGTAATGTCGTTGTTTATTCTCTTCGAAATACCACATCACCAATGTATCGGGCAAGAAGAATGTGCGAGTGGTGGTTATAATGGTATCAATTTGTTGGGTAAAGAGCGTATCTTTGGTTACAGCATCAATGCCCAAGGTATCGCGCCAAATCGTATCTTGCACCTCGTGCCTTTCCCAATAGGGGATGACCGTGGAGTCTGCAAAAGCCAAAGCTTCTCCAGGCTGGTAGAGATAATCACGACTAATATCATTGAGCACATATAGACGATATACTCCATCGCGCATATTATGAATTGTAAAATAGCCTTCTTCATCCGAACGCGTGATACGCGCAAAAGGCATCGTATTTAAGGCTGTATCACTGAGATTGCTATGAATACCGACCAAAAGATCGGGCATAGGATTCAGATTCTTCGCATCATATACTCTACCTGAAATAGCCAATGAATCTATCACATCTCCAGTGGAAAACGAAAATACATAGTCATATAGTGGCGTTTTTTCGTTGTAATCACAAATAGCAGCACCAAAATCGATGGTATAAGTAGTGGAATCTATAAGTTCCTCTTGGAATGTCACAGACAATGTCTTACCAATAGCTTTTACCTCTGGCGGGTTTTGTTGAGGGGGAGAGATAATGACATTTTTTTGTACATCACTTAGTTGTATGTACTCGTCAAATTGTATCTCAATGCGTTTGCTTGCAAAATTGAGTGCGCCATTTAGAGGCGTTTCTTTGACAACAACAGGAGGTATCGTATCGCGTGGTCCGCCCTGTGGTCCTGCGCCACGATTTGCACAAGCCGAACAACATAATAAGACCACGATAAAAATATATAGTGTGAATGAGCGAATAGACATGATTAAATGCAATTTCATATTGTTATTTTAAGGTAAGGGTTTACATTCATATCCTTGACTCTGTAACCATTCGATAGCCAAAGGAAGAAGTTGGAGCATTCGATCCTTGGATTTCAAGGAATCGTGCAGCGTGATGATACTACCATTACGCGTGTAATGTTGAATAATAGATAGCATGTGTGCTGTATCATACCGAGAGTTGTAGTCATGTGTCAGTACATCCCACAAGTAGATTGTATGACCTGTACGAAGCAACTGTTTTTTTTGCGAATACTTCATTCGTCCGTGGGGCGGACGGAAGCGATGTGTATGCAATATCGTATTTGCTTTCTCTGTATCGGAAAGATATTTTTCTGTACAGACTTTGTATCCTTTTAGGTGGTGGAAAGTGTGATTACCAATGGCGTGTCCTTCAGCTCGTACACGGGCTAACAAATCAGGATAGCGTTCGGCATTTTCTCCTACCATAAAAAAAGTGGCTTTTACCTTATACTGTGCTAATATGTCCAGCACTTGGGGCGTACATTCAGGTATAGGACCATCGTCGAAGGTTAGATATACAACCTTCGACGATGGGTTCATTCGCCATGTCACACCACCATAGAGGCGTTGTAACCATGTTGGGAATTGATATAATAGCGAAAAAAACATGTTTGTTTATTCGCCCCAAGCCAATGCAGATGCACCTAATACGGCAGCGTCAGCCTCTTTCAAGTCAGAGAAGAGCACTTGCACCTTATTGCGCCACAAAGGCAATACATTGTCATTCATGGCTTTGACTACAGGATCAAGAATCCAGTGACCAGACTTGGTAAGTCCGCCGAACATGACGATAGCCTCTGGTGCGCTGAATGCGATGAAGTCTGCCAATTGTTGACCAAGGATAGTGCCAGTGTAGTCAAAAATCTGTTTTGCTATCTCATCACCTTGCTCAGCTGCGTCAAATACATCCTTAGAGGTAATAGCATCAATATCTAAGTTGCGGAGCAAAGTCTCCTTGGTAGTAGAAGAGATGATCTCTTTAGCAGTGCGTGCTACGCCAGTAGCTGATGCGTATGCCTCCAAGCAGCCTTTCTTGCCGCAGTTGCAAGGACGGCCTTCCTCGCCGCGCACTGCGCATGTGTGACCCAACTCACCTGCAAAACCATCGTGACCATATACCACCTTGCCATCTACTACGATACCAGAACCAACACCTGTACCGAGGGTAATCATAATGAAGTTCTTCATACCTTTAGCAGCACCATAGGTCATTTCGCCCATAGCAGCAGCGTTAGCATCGTTGGTAATCTTGCATGGCAAACCAAAACGGTCGGACATGATTTGTGCAAATGGAATAGATTGCCATGGCAAGTTCATTGCGCCCTCGATCATACCAGTGTAGTAGTTGCCATTAGGCACACCAGCACCAATACCGCGCACTTGCTCGAAGCCACCCAATGGCTCAATAATCTTCTCTGCTTCTACATACAAAGCATTGACATAATCGTTGATGTCTGGAAATGCTTGTGTTTTAATGGAAGTGCGAGCCAAAACATGACCACGCGCATCTACTACGCCCAATACGGAGTTGGTTCCTCCCATATCAAGGCCCAATACATAAGGTTTTTTTTGCATAATTGTTGTTATTATTAGTTAGTTGTATGTTAATTATTCTGTAGGAATATCTTTATTTACATTTTTGCTACCTATTAAAGCATAGAAGAGGATGTACAATAATCCGATGATAGGTACAATGTATGAAATTAGATAGTTGGTGTGATCTGCCAACAAGTTTTGGAAGAACGGCAAGATACCACCTCCACAAACCAATGCCATGAAGATACCGCTGGCAGCTGGTGTGTATTTGCCCAAGCCCTCGGCAGCGAGGTTGAAGATTGCACCCCACATTACGCTGGTCATTAGACCGCAAAGGAACATGAGAATCATGCTCACGGGCAATTCAATACCTTTAAATGTCACTACCCATGTTTCTGGGAAGAACATCACGCACACTAACATAGCTATAGCCAAACCAGATACTATTGTTAGCATTGCTTTACTGCTTACTTTGCCACCTACTGCTCCGCCCAACAGACGACCGAACATCATCATCAACCAATACAAGCCCACTATGGTACCCGCAATGGCAGGACCTACAGCTGGATTGTTGGACATATATAGGTTGGCTGTATTAGGAATACCTACTTCTACGCCAACATAGAAGAATATAGCCACTGCGCCAAGTACAAAGTGGCGGAAAGACAATGGACTATGTTTGTCTTTCTGACCTTTTGCCGCTGCGCGTTGTTCGGCAGTCTCTATATGTGGCTCTGGAATCTTGGTTAGTGAGATGATTGCAAAAGCAAGTAAGAAAATCAACATTGCAGCTAACATGGCAGGAGCAGCGTCACCCACATTTGCATTTGCTGCAGTTCCTCCTATCAAATAACCCAAGATGATGGGTGCTAATGTACCTCCGATAGAATTGCAAGAGCCACCAAACTGAATCAATTGGTTTCCGCGTTTGCCACCACCACCAAGGGTATTGAGCATTGGGTTTACTACGATATTTAGCAAACACATGGAGAAACCTGCGATGAAAGCGCCCAATACATACACACCAAAACTCTCGGCATAGCCACTCAACCATTGTACGCCTACGCCTACAAAACCTACGGATACAGCGAGTAATGAGGTGAATTTATAGCCCTTGCGCTTCAGGATTACACCTGCAGGAATACCCATAACAGCGTATGCGATAAAATTCGCCAATGTACCTAATTGTGCCATTGCGTTGCTGGCACCAAACTGTGTTTTTACAATTACGCCCATTGAACCTGCAAAGTTAGTCACGAACGCAATCATGAAGAATAATAAGAACATCACCACGATGGGGAGGATGTTGGATTTGTTGTTTGTCATAATAATAGATATGTTTTATTGTTTATAAATTGTTTTGCAAAAATAGCATAATGCGATGGTGCAAATGCTCGTTGTTATGTGGTTTGCGAATGGAATGGTTGTCATCCACATACAGTTGCATCTCAAACTGCTTACCCGCCTTTACCAGCGCATCGGTATATAACAATGTATTTTGCGCATGTACATTGTCGTCTGCTAATCCGTGTACCAATAACAGATTACCCGTTAAGTCACCAGCCATCTTCATCAGGTCGGTACCCTCATAGCCAAACTCATTCACCTGTGGGCGACGCATAAAACGCTCGGTATATGCGGAGTCATACAATCGCCAATTGGTCACAGGCGCAATCGCTATACCACATTGCCAAACCATTTCCTGTTGTTTGCTAAGGCACATAAGCGTTTGATAGCCACCATAGCTCCATCCACAGATAGCCATTCGATTACCATCCACATAAGGCAAAGTCTTGAGGTATTTTGCTACACTAATCTGATCTTCAGCCTCTTTTACACCCAACTGCATGTATGTCGCATTGCGCCACTCTCTGCCGCGGCAGCCAGTTCCGCGACCGTCCACATTCACCACAAGATAGCCCGCATCTGCCAATGCATAGCCAAAGCGCTTGCGCCAGTTGTTGAGCACGCGTTGACTGGTAGGACCACTATATTGCAGCATCACGACAGGATATTTCTTCGCAGGATCGAAATCTTTAGGCAATATACGCCACGCATTAAGCACATAGCCACGCTCGGTGGTGATAGTGAAGAACTCTTTCTCGTTTACGCCCAATGCTTGCCATGCTTGCAGAATAGAGTCGTTTTCCAATACCGTGCCTTTAACCTCTAATCGCTCACCTTTAATCTCACACAAAGTGTAACGATGAGGTGTGTCTGTGCTGTGGTAGCAATCAATATAGCGTTTCCAATCGTTGGAGAAATACAGATTATGCGTACCTTCGCTTTGGGTGAGTAGGGTAGTGGTTCGCTTTTTGACATTTAACGCATAACACTGTCTGGTCATGGGGGTCGGTGCAGCTTGGTAGTATAGTGTTTGCGTACCCTCATTGTAACCATATATATCGGTAATATCGCGTTCTTCTGGAGTCAGCAATCGTTGTTCAATGCCTTGTGATGAATATAGATATGCCTGTGTATAACCGCCTTTTTCGCTCACTACAATCACACGATTGTCGCTCAACCATTGCCACTCATCAAAGAGTTCGTAGTTTATAAAGAACTTTTTGCTCTCTTCTTTGTAGAAAGGATGGCATATCGTAGATTTAGGATTACCTTTCAGCACCTCCATTTTATTTTGGTCACGGTTCAAGTGTAGCAGCACTAATTCGCTCATTTTCTCGTCTGTTTTACTTTTTCCGCTTCCCGCTTGCAATGCTGTCCAACGAATACGAGGTATATAACCATTCATGTTGTCAGGCAATTGCATTGTACGAATGGTCTTGTAGTGTATATCATAAACACATACCGTGGCGGTGGCATTGTGTTCACCCGCTTTGGGATAACGCAAACTATGTAACTTAGGATATGATTGATTGTCATATTCTTCTGTGGTATTCAAGTATGTTTGCCATTCAAAGTGGGGAACATCTGTTTCGTTCAAACGAACGAAAGCCACTTGCTTATTGTCGGGCGAAAACGCAAATAAGCAAGTGATGCCAAATTCTTCTTCGTACAGCCAATCGGATATACCATTGTATAATTCTTCGGAACCATCTGTAGTGATTGCAACCTCCGTTTTGAAATCTACCTTATATATATATAGGTTATTGTCAGCCTTTGCATACACCACATATCGACCATCCGACGATAATTGGGCATCTCGTACCGCTTGATCGCCCAGTCGGATGGTGTCATTTTTGCGGGTGTCTATGAGGTAATAATCCGCAAAGAACGAGTGGCGAAAAAGTTGTTGCTTGTTTTCGTATTCTAAGCGATACTTTTTGGTATTGTCACTATCTGTTCCATTTAACACACTATCAATTTCCGATTGCGACATTGTGCGTGCATCATAATGTCGCATTATATCCATCAACCTATCAGCATGAATTGGAGCTGAAAGTAATAGAAATAAAAAACAAAAATAAATATATCTCATCGTATTTCCTAAAAATCGCGCAAAGGTAATAAAAAAAAAGAAATTATGCAAGAGTTTTTAATTTTTATTGTATCTTCCGTTGTGTATTATTTGCTAATAACCATTTGTTTTTTACCATTTTTAATCTGTAGTATGTAATTTCCAAAGTATATTTGGTATGTGCCATTGGTTGTATAATCTGTTGATTCGAAAATGTTTTCTACATTGTCAAACTTACCAAAAGGCCAAGAGGTGAACAAAATGCGTTCTGCTGGAAATAATATCACGCCTTCTTTGTTTAACAAGGATAGGTTGATTAAATGCGCACAAGCCACATCGTCCATAATGTAGAACATACGGTCGTAGATGTCATCTTTGTAGTAAAAACCAAACGACCCGTCCTCCAATAAACGGTAATGCCAGTAGCATTCGCGATTGGCTAATTTGTTGCCTTTGTATCCGATTAAACTACCTGTCGTTTTGTGCCTTATGGTGAGTGTGCTATCTGGCAGAAAATCAATGTGATAAATCATGTTTTCATCTATCCCTGTCAATAAAGTATAATAGTCGTCTGTCTGCTCCAGCGAAATGGGTGTCGTATGCATCTCGCCATCTGTTATTTGCCCGATTACTGCCACCTGCCAGAAACTACTTGCCATGATATAATCGCCAGAGATTTCACTGTCCGATGAGTGCACGCCATCTGAATTGGAATACACTGCCCATAAAGTACAATCCATAGCAGGAAAATATCGTTCATTGGCAAGCAATAGAGGAGGACATTGGGTGGCATCTGTAATCTCCTGCTCACTCCAACCTAAGAAATGCCATTCCAATGTGTCCACACCCATTGGTAATACCACACCACTACCGATAAAATCTTCTGTTAAACTATGAGGGCTGTAGCTTAATCCAGATACAAAATGAACTTCGTGTACCTTTGGAGCGGGTGGGGTATAGGATATGGTGTAACTGTTTATGTATAAACTGTTTTCGCTTGCTGTTATATGTATGGTAATATCGTCTCCATTGCCTACAATTTCGTTCAATGAGCAGGATATATCTACAAACTCTGTTGTGAAACTATCATACCATACGCCGTCGGAGAATTTACTATCCTCAATCTCCCAAACAATGCGATTACCGATGTGCATTTGCATGCTGCCTGCTCCTCCCGATTTGTTGGAGCGCATGGACAAAGTAATCGATTCTATCGTGCAACCATCCCAACCTGATAAAAATAGTGTGGTAGAATTGCCTGCTGTCATTTGCCCCCGCTGACCACTGGTGGCACTTCGCTCGTAGTGAAATGTTGAATTTTGAGGTATGTCACCGCTACTTTCAACGGATGTGGTTGATGATAATGTATAAGTTGCAGTTAGTATTGAAAAGATAAGTCCAAGTATCATTTTTAACAAATTTTCTGCAAAGGTACAAATAAATTTGTATATTTCAAAAAAAAGTTGTAATTTTGCGCGCTTTTTATGGATTCTTAAAAATTGACACTTTTTCTCTTTTCTGCATTTTAGCGGAAGATGAGCCGAAGATAGACCATTGATAAGTAATACAAGATTCGTTGAAAATCTTAATAAACAAAACAATAAAAACAATTAACATCATGCAAAAAATCCAACTGAAACGTGGTTTGGACATTCCTTTTGATGGAGCTGCAGCCCTCACACTCGGTAGTGTGAATCGTCCTGCTATCTTCCACATCGTCCCAGACCATTTCGCTGGCGTGACCCCCAAACTCATGGTCCGCGAAGGCGACAGCGTGAAAGCAGGTTCACCCCTCTTCCACGACAAGGCATTTGCTGAGATGCTCTTCACATCGCCTGTTAGCGGTAAGGTGGTAGCCATTGTACGTGGCGAACGCCGCAAGGTGATGTCCATCGACATCGAAGCCGATGCTACGATTGAGTATGAGTCCTTCGACCTCAAGCAAGACGCTAAAACCCTCTTGCTGCAATCAGGTCTTTGGGCACTCATCAAGCAACGTCCTTACGATTGCATCGCTCTCCCAAGCAAGCAACCTAAGGCCATCTTCATCTCTACCTTCGACACCGCTCCCGTTGCACCAAACTACGAGTGGGTGCTCAATGGACAAGGTGCAGTGCTGCAAGCCGCAGTCAACGCACTGGCTACTATCGCACCTGTGTACGTAGGTATTAAATGTTGTGCAAGCGCACCTATTTTCCGTGGCTTGACCAACTGCGAGAAATACGAGGTTAAAGGTCCTCACCCAGCAAGTCGGAGGCCAAGCGGTCTTAGGAAGACAAATTGGCAACTCAACTCCTTGGCTCACAGAACGACATGGC
>JAZNRY010000063.1:0-21017 GCA_045590995.1 Paludibacteraceae bacterium
CCTTCTCATCTCTCACCTTCTCACCCTTCACCTCTCACCTTCTCACCTCTCACCTTCTCACCTCTCACCTTCTCACCCTTCACCTTCTCACCCATCACCTTCTCACCCTTTTCCCTTTCCTTCCCTCGCGCACACGAAAAGCGTGCAAAGGTACAAAAAAAAATGCACATACGCAAGAAAATCGCACAATATTTTCAATAAAAACGAGTACTGTTTTCAGTTTTCACCTTTCACTTTCCCCCTTCAGTTTTCACCTTTCACTTTTCACCTTTCACTTTTTCACCTTTCAACGCCGTGTCTGTTCCGATATATAACCGACACATAACCGATACATAACCGATACATAACCGACACATAACCGATACATATGAATACCCCATGAATATCCCACGAATATCCCATGAATACTCCACAGATAAGGAGCAGGGAACAACAAAGGAAGAACAAGGCACCTTTTTCCAACTTTCTCACCCCAACTTCCCTTGCATATATCAAAAAAAAATCGTACCTTTGCACTCTTAATTCATCATTCATAATTCAAAATTCATAATTACACTCGGATTATGGCTAAAACAGAGATTTCCACATTAGGCGAGTTCGGACTTATTCGCCACCTCACCAAAGACATCAAGCCCGTCCAATCGTCCACCCAAAAGGGCATTGGCGACGATGCCGCCGTGCTTAATTTCGGCAGCAAACGCACACTTGTCACCACCGACCTCTTGCTCGAAGGCATACACTTCAACCTCGAATATGTACCCCTCAAGCACCTTGGCTATAAGGCTGCCATTGTCAATTTCTCCGACATCTATGCCATGAATGCTACACCCACGCAAATCACTGTATCATTGGGTGTTAGCAAACGCTTCTCCGTAGAAGACCTCGAAGAACTATACAGCGGCATCCGCCTAGCTTGCGAACGCTACAATGTGGATCTCGTGGGTGGCGACACCTGCGCTTCTATGACGGGACTCACTATCTCTATCACTTGCCTTGGCACAGCAGCAGCCAAAGAAATCGTCTATCGCAACGGAGCCAAAGTTAATGATCTCATTTGCGTTACGGGCAATCTCGGCACTGCATACATGGGTCTGCAACTCCTTGAACGCGAACGCATTGTCATGCAAGCCAACGAGAACGCTACTCCTGCCTTCGAAGGTCGCGAGTACCTGCTCGAGCGACAACTCAAACCCGAAGCACGCCGCGATATAATAGAGAAACTGCGCGAAGCAGGCATCAAACCAACCGCCATGATGGACATCTCCGACGGACTGAGCAGCGAACTCATGCACATCTGCACGCAGTCCAATGTTGGTTGCGCTGTCTATGAAGACAAACTGCCAATCGACTACCAAGCCGCTGCCCTTGCCGAAGAGATGAACCTCAATATCGTAACATGTGCCCTCAATGGAGGAGAAGACTACGAACTGCTATTCACCTGTAGTCTAGAAGATTACGAGAAACTCATCCCATTGGATGATGTTTATCTCATCGGTCATATCACCAAACCCGAATACGGCATCAACCTCATTGGTCGCAACGGAGAAGAGATATCCCTCAAAGCCCAAGGTTGGAACGCTTTTAATAAATAACAAGAAGACAACACAAACAACAATTCCGCTTCGCCAACACTGCTCAGCGGCACGAATAATAAACAAATTATATCCTTGGCAAGGCGCAATGTTGGCGCCACGGGGTCCCCGAAAAATCTCCTGATTTTTGGGGTGCTCTGCAGAAGTTGTCTAAGTCGTCTTTAAGTAACATACACCATGCACATAGTCCTACTCGGCACAGCATATCCCTTCCGTGGCGGTTTAGCCACTTTCAACGAACGCCTTGCACGCCAACTGCAAGCGGAAGGACACACGGTGGAAGTCATCACTTTCACCCTGCAATATCCGTCTTTCCTCTTCCCTGGCAAAACGCAATACTCCACCGAGCAAGCACCTACTGACCTACGCATCAGTCGGCAAGTCCACTCCTACAACCCATTCAATTGGATAAAAGTCGGTCGCCGTATCCGCAAGATGCAACCCGATATGCTCATTACTTGCTATTGGATGGCGTTCTTCGCTCCCTGCTATGGCATGATTCAGCGCATAGTCCAACGCAATGGTAAAACACGCCGTATTGCATTGGTACACAATATGATACCGCACGAACCGAGTATCCTTGACAAACTCTTTGCCCCATTCTTCGTGCGCCATACCGATGGTTTTGTGGCACTCTCCGAGAGCGTAGTGCAGGACATCAATCGCTTTGACCACGGCACCAAGCCAAAAACCTCCTACCCTCACCCTATCTACGACCACTATGGCGAGCAAATGAGCAAGGAGGAGGCATGCCAAGCACTCCACCTCAATCCCAAAAACCAATACATGCTCTTCTTCGGCTTAGTGCGTGCATACAAGGGACTTGACCTCTTGTTAGATGCCTTTGGCAAAGTCAAAGACCAACTGCCTAATTTGCAACTGATTATCGCGGGCGAGTTTTACGAAGAAGAAGACAAATACCGCGCACAAATAGCCAATAATGGTTTAATGGACAGGGTAATCATCAAGAACGAGTTTATTGCAGATGCCGACCTGCGCAAGTATTTCGGAGCAGCCGACTTGATAGTCCAACCCTACAAATCTGCTACGCAGAGTGGCGTAACGCAAGTGGCTTTCCACTTCGAGAAACCCATGCTTGTAACCAATGTCGGCGGATTGGGCGAGATAGTCCACGACCACAAGATGGGCTATGCGGTAGAACCTAACGCAGATGCCATTGCTCAAGCCCTCACCGACTACTACACCCACAACCGCCAAGCCGACTACACCACTTATCTTATAAAAGAAAAAGATAAGTATTCGTGGTCAAGATTAGCAGAATCATTTGTAACAATATACAACAATATATGAAAGATGTAAAACTTTTCCTCACCGATGTGGACGGTTGCATGACCGACGGAGGTATGTACTACACCGAAAGCGGTGACGAGTTCAAACGCTTTTGCGTATATGATGGCATGGGTATTGTGCTCCTGCGCAAAGCGGGAATCCCTTGTGGTATTCTCACCAGCGAGAACACCGCCATTGGCTTGAAACGCGGTCAAAAACTCGGCTTGGAATATATATACACAGGTGTCGGTCGCGTAGTGGATGGCGTGAAAATGACCAAACTCGATGCTGCCAACGAGATTTGCAAGGAGTTGGGCATCACATTGGAAAATGTCTGCTTCGTAGGCGATGATGTCAATGACCTTGACCTCTTGCAACACGCAGGCGTAGCCGCATGCCCCGCCAACGCTGTAGCCGTAGTGAAAGCCGTCCCAGGCATCATCCACCTTACCAAAAACGGCGGCGATGGTGCCATCCGCGAACTCTGCGAAATGATCCTCGCTGCAAAAGTGGCAAACTAAACTATATGAAATTCCATATAAAAAGCACCAGAACAAGCACGATTATATGAAATTTAATATAATATGGCATCCTCAAGCAGTTGCATAATTAATTAGAAAAGAGTATTTCTTACTACACCCGAAAGGGTATAAAACAACAAAACATATACAATATTACACCCGAAAAGGTATAATCATGTACAACATCGCAGTCATATTAGCAGGAGGTATTGGCGCACGTGTCGGAGGCACGCTGCCAAAGCAATTATTGCCTCTCGCAGATGGTCGATTGGTATTGGAGCATGCAGTCAGTGCCTTTGAGCAAGCCGATTGCATTGATGAAGTGTGCATTGTGATGCACCCCGACTATATCATGCATGCCGAGCAGATGCTCCTTGCCAACGCATGGCAAAAAGTTCGCCACATCATCCCAGGCGGCAAAGAGCGTTGGGAATCCAGTGTGAATGCGATTCGTGCCTTTACACCCTACACTCTACGCCCTACACCAATAACCAATCTCCTCCTCCACGACGCTGCCCGCCCATTCATAAGCCAAGAGATTATAGCCAATGTATGCGAAGCACTCAAGGAGCACGAAGCCGTTGTGGTAGCCGTCCCCTCAACAGATACAGTATATGAGATGAAAGACGGCAAAGTAGCCCGTATCCCTAACCGCGCTACTATCATGCGTGCACAAACGCCACAGGCCTTCCGCTTGTCATTGATTGCCGAAGCATACGCAAAAGCATTGGGGGTAACCGACCTCAACACCGCAGCCTGCGCTGCGGCTCATCTCTCCGCCACAGATGATTGTGGTATAGTGCATGAGCATATGCCTAAGGTACCAATATACATTGTAGGGGGTGAAGAACAAAACAAGAAAATAACATTCAAAGAAGATATATAGCACATAATATGGAAAAACAAATTGCATTTATCATTCAAGCTCGTTTAGCATCAACTCGCCTACCCAATAAAATCATGTTACCATTTTGGGAGGAGGAGACAATATTGGATATACTCATCAATAAGTTGAAGAGATTTAAAAATTGTTCAATCATTTTAGCAACTTCTAATTCTCCAACCAACCTACCATTAGTCAAATATGCACAACAAGCAGGAATTAGCTATTTTCAAGGAGATGAATCTGATGTGTTGAAGCGCTTTATTGATGCAGCAGAAAGTCAGCATATAGAACATATTATTCGCATTTGTTCAGACAATCCATTTCTAGATATTTATGCGATTGAGCAATTATTGTTTTCTATCAAAGACAACGACAACTATGATTATATTAGTTTCTGTGTGAATAATCAACCTTCTATTAAAACACATTTTGGTTTTTGGACAGAATATGTAACCTTAAAAGCTTTAAAACAAGTTGCGGCATCAACAAATGAAACATTATATCATGAGCATGTAACTAATTACATTTATAGCCATCCTAGCGATTTTCAAATCAAGTGGTTACCAGTTCCAGAATGTATAAAAAATCGATATGATATTAGGTTAACAATAGATACTGAGAATGATTTTAGAACTGCCCAAACTATATACTCAGATTTATACAAAACTCGTATCCCTACTATAGAAGATATTGTAAAATACATAGATCAGCATCCTCAGTATCTATCGTGTATGCAAAAAGAAATTATCAATAACACTAAATAATCGACTATTATGAAAAGTACATACATTATTGGTGAAATAGGACAAAATCACAATGGCTCCGTAGACATCGCTAAGTTACTCGTAGAATTAGTAGCGCGTCCTATTCACGAGGAATTGTTCCAATTGGATTTAAAGCCAATGGATGCCATCAAGTTGACTAAGCGTGATTTATCTGAAGAATTGTCCATCTCTCAAATGAACCGTCCATATGATAGCCCACATTCATTTGGCAAAACCTATGGTGAGCATCGAGCATATTTAGAACTGTCCGATGAAGAACATTTTGAAGTATACAAACATGCCAAAAAATACGGATTAGATTTTGTAGAAACTCTATGCGCCAAGGGCTGCTTATCGCTGCTTAAATTATTTACTCCCGATTATCTCAAAGTTGCCAGTCGAGATCTAACCAATCATCCGTTGTTAGAAGCGATGGCAGAAACTAAAATTCCTATCATCGTATCCACAGGTATGGCTGGCAAAAAAGAACTAGATGAGGCTATTGAAATTATCACCAAATACCATTCTAATCTTTCAATTCTACACTGTGTTTCACAATATCCGACTCATCCTGATAACTTAAACTTAAGCACTATTACCTATCTCAAGAAGCACTATGGTCAGTATCGAATAGGATTCTCAGATCATACTATCGGCATATCAGCCCCCTCTATTGCTGTAGGAATGGGTGCAGAAATAATAGAGAAACACATCACTATAGATCGCAATATGAAGGGAACAGACCAAGCAGGTTCACTTGGACCAGACGGTATATATCGAATGGTACGTGATATTCGAGTAACAGAATGTTGGATGGGCAAGGAAGAATTGTATATAGATTCTTGTGTACAAAATGCAAAGATAAAACTAGAACGCTCTATAGCAACAAACAAGAATTTACATATTGGAGATATTATTTGCGAAGAAGATTTGCATATGTTAAGCCCAGGTGATGGTTTCAAATGGAGCCAGATACAAGATGTCATAGGAAAAAAAGTTATCATGGACATTCCTAAAAATGAAATTATATATAATCATATGATTCAATGATGACAGCAGAAGATTTATATGCTTTAATTGAAGATTGGAAAAGTAATACTTTTCTCAAAAAATACACGCTAACATTTGACCACAATATTTATAGCGAAGCATTAAATACATTTATCTACGACTATCGGAGATGGTTTACTGATGATGAACACATAGACATGGACAAACTTATATTGACCCCACAGTTACACGGTATTTTAACCTACCGCATAGCGTCATTGTGGCATAAGAGCGGCATTTCTTCTGAAGTAAAACAGCAGGATATATTATCAAATATCGGTAGGATTCATAGTCTCAGCGAGATATATTATTCGGCTGCAATTGGCACTGGACTTAAAATCAATCATGGCATTGGTACTATTATCGGTGCTAGGGCTAAAATTGGAAATAATTGTTTATTGCATCAAAACGTAACATTAGGAGACAAAAAATCTGGACGACCCACTATTGGAGATAATTGTGTTATATATGCAGGAGCAACAATAATTGGAGACATTAACATTGGTAATAATTGTATAATTGGAGCAAATTCTGTGGTGTTGAATAGTTTCCCTGACAATTCAATAATTGCAGGAGTTCCTGCTCGAAAAATAAAGTAAATATGGCAATCAAACTTATTTTAACCGATATTGATGGTGTTTGGACAGATGGCGGAATGTATTACGACCAAACAGGTAATGAATGGAAGAAATTTCACACGTATGATAGTGCAGGAGTACTTTTTGCTCACAAGTTTAATATTCCCGTAGGTATCATTACTGGCGAAAAGACTGATATTGTACAACGCAGAGCAGAAAAATTAAAAGTTGATTATCTATACCAAGGAGTTCAAAACAAGTTACAAGTTGCACAGCAACTATGTGCACATCTCAATATAACGTTACAAGAAGTTGCATATATCGGAGATGATCTAAACGATATTGAACTTTTGCAATCTGTAGGTATATCTGCTACGCCAGCTTCTGCACCCTCATACATACAAAAATATGCAGATAAAGTGATGAATAAAAAAGGAGGAGAAGGCTGTTTTAGAGAGTTTGTAGAAAAAATATTGAATGTGGACGAATGTTTTGTACAACAATTGACAAACAAGCAATAAAGTACTATGCATTGTTTTCTACTTGTCCACTAATCAAACCCTTACTAACATTGTATCTAAATCGTACCAACACATTGCCTTTTGGTAGTTGAAAAGAAATAGCATATAAAAACCATAAGACAATTGTTCCACCCCACTTTATACACTCCGCTACTAAACGTTTAATATATACCAACCGACTAATTGAACAAGTACGCATACGCTCGCTAACACCGACTCCGTATCCTAAATTTCTAATATATTCATCTGTAGTTCTATGAGGTGGGATGCAGTGCTTTACCTCAATGAGTGGGAAATAATAAATCGGATATCCCTTAGCATAGATACGCATAAAAATATCTTTTTCTTCACCACCTAAAAGCAAGTTTTTAGTGCGTCCTAACGAAGTATTAAAATCCCCGATTTGATTAATCACATTTCTTGCTATACCCATATTTGCACCTATGGGATACTTATCTTTAGGAAATAATTTTACTTCATTTCCTAAGTTGATAGCACTCACAAAGCCCATTGACCATTTACCGAGCCATACGGGGCTTTCTTTTTCAAAAAATGGTTCTATAGCTCCACCGAATGCACCTGCGTTGGGATGAGATACTAAAAAATTACCGAGATTTTCAATATAATCAGCTTGCACCATCGAATCATCATCCAAAAAGACAAACCAATTTCCATGGGCTTCACGCATACCACGATTTCTTGCATAGGATAATCCGGGTGTAGTTTCTACAAAATAATGAAAGTTAATCTCGGGAAAATCCTTTACAAATCGTTCACATTCAGTATGGGTATTATCTGTAGAATTATTATTTACCAAAATAATCTCCCAATCAAAATGCGTTACATTAATAGCCAATTGATTCAGACACTGGTAAATATATTTATCTCTATTATATGTGCAAACAATAACTGAAATCATATGTTATTCTATTGGTATACATAGTTCTTCTACTATATGGATAGGAACTTGTGCATATTCGCGAATTATTGGCATATACGAATAGCAAACAACTCCCATTGCTTTTGCATATATAGCAACTGATGATACTGCTGTGTAAAAATCACATTGATGCGCCATTATTGTATTCTCTAAGCTTACCTGTGAATCTAACTCTTGAAGATTAGCAGTAAAGTAATGTTTTATCCATTCATTATATTGGCGATGCGCATTAATATGAGCACTTGACAAATTATAAGGATGATGTTTATAGACAATATACTTATATCCTTTATTATTTACAAATGCAGCTAAGCGTTGAAATAAGTATTCCGCATCCTCTTGCGATATCCACAAGAATAATGGATCTATAGAAATAATTGCATCAGGCACTTTTGCAAGCGGAACCGGTACAAATGGAAGTCCTATTACGCGTGTATATTGTTTATGCAACGGAAAACACATATCATTGCTTGCAATGCACCCCTTGAATTTGTGGTGTTCCGTTTCAATCATATGATTCTTCACTATAAATAATCGTGGGAATAATGGCTTCAATAGAAAATGATAAATTAATCCTTTTATTCCCGTAAAAGTAGGTTTATTTTCCTTTCTATATGATCCAGAACCATCTTCTATCACATAATAGCCTCTACAGTTAGGCTTGCTTACCATCAAACTGCAAATATCATTAAAACATACTTGCGTGTACCAAAGAAAGTCCTCGCCTCGAATTTCTTGATCTACTAACGAATCAAAATCCTGTACATTCTTTATCGTTCTCCAGATTCTCCATCCTGCAAAAATCCTTCCATTAGTTGCAGAAACATTATACGAAGTACGTATTATTTGCGTATAAATGGATTGATACTCTCTTGGAATCATGTAGTCACGTGTGGTAAAGAAGATACAGTCGTCCACAGGAATAGCATCTATTTGTATCAGTCGATGACACAAATAAAATGCTAAATGACTACTTACTCCAAATACATGTTTCATCTCAACTATTTTTCTTTATGTATTGTTTCCATAATGGATATGTCAACCCACAGAAGCTCAGCAATAATACCAAAAGCATAATAGCCATTGACCACTTATCTAATTGCAACGCATGTGGTTGGAACTCCATCACGAGTTGGTGATGACCTGCAGGAATAACCGCTGCGCGCAACGTGTAATTCACGCGAGCAAGTGGCAATTCCAACTTCTCACCATTGTTATTCACGATATACAAGTGCCAATCGTATGGGTAATAGATCTCTGAGAACACTGCCACTTGGTTGCGCTCGTTCATTGATTCATATTGGAGGCTGTTCGGTGCATACGAAGTCAATTCGATACTGCTCTCATCAAATGCCATCAATGGCGTTACTTCGGGCTTGGTAATATCCAATGCTTCAGCGAATTTCTTATCGGCTACTGCTTGCTTGTGCAAGTCAATCTCGCTCAGCAAAGCGCACTCCTCGTCTGGTGTATCCACCCAAATCACTTCATCCACAAACCAACAGTTGCCCATCGCATATGGATTCTGCACGGGGGCTTGTTTGCCACCTTGCAATGGCACCACCGCATACTTCATATTCAGCATATTCAGTACTGGAAAATCCTTACCTTCATTCTCATCAGGCAACATAAATCCTTGTGTGCGCATCACTGTTTGCATCAATGGATTCATCTCTTTGGAGATATGCTCGTCAATCAAGTCTTGATAACGACGCAGTTTGGCTGCCGAATAACCACCAATCGATTTCAGTCGGTAGCTTGTGCGCGCATCGTTGAAGGTATTAGTCGCCAAGTTCAGTACACGGAAGTTAGGGTCTTTATCTTGCAAAATCTGCTGCTCGTATGGCTGCATAGCAAAATACGCATCCGCATCTTTAGCTTTTACGAAATGGTCATTGCCAAAGAAACGCTTATTCACAGGAAGCATGTCTGCGAGTACTAATACTGCTAATGCAGCATATAGGATGCAGTTTAGTGTTGAGGGTTTAGTGTTTAGAGAATCAGAATTAGATTTCCAAGCGTACCAATATACCACTGCAAAACCGAGTGCAATAAAGATAAACGAACGCCAAGCATCGGCTTTGATCATAGCAGTACGCTCATCGAAGATAGCATCGCGCAGCCAAGCAGGCACTTGGTTTACCCATTGTGCGTCATAGCTGCTGGTGACATCCACCGCGCTTGCAAACAATGCAAAGAAGAGGCACAAACCCGCAGTCACACCGCCTGCGATGAACATATTCATTCGCAGTTTCTCCCATGCTATCTTTTTATCCACAATCTGCTGTAGAGCCAAAATACCCAGCAATGGCATCGTAATCTCTGCCACTACGAGGATACTCTCCACCGCGCGGAACTTATTGTACATGGGGAAGTAGTTGAAGAACAATTCCGTGAGCCACATCATGTTTCTTCCCCACGCCAAGGCAACAGAGAAGAGTGTAGCCACCAATAGTGCCCATTTGTATGGTCCAGGCACAATCAGCAGTCCCAGTACAAACAAGAAGCAGATCATCGCTCCCATATACACAGGACCACTGGTAAAGGCCTTCTCGCCACGATAGGTAGGTACTTGTTGGCAGAACTGCTCGGCAGAGCGTTTAGGCACGCCATTATCCTTCATTGTCTCGCAAAGTTGCGATTTCTCGCCCACATTATAGCCACTCGCACCACCTTCCCAGTTCGGGATGAGGAAAGTCATTGTCTCATCCACACCATAGCTCCATGCGGTAGCATAATCCAAGTCCAATCCTGCAGGTTTAGATTTATCATCGCCAGAGCGAGTAAGCTCGCTATGTCCACCACGCATAGTCTCTTTGAGATAAGACTGATTCATCTCAAGCCAACTCCATTTTGTGCCAAAGACAAGCAGCAAACTGATAGCCAGCACTCCTACAGATATGCCCAAATCCTTCCAGCGTTTCTCGCGGATATGGATATAGAGTTCAGCACATGCCATCACACCAATAAGCATGAAGATATAATAGGTCATCTGTGGGTGGAGATTAAGACTTAGTGTCCCATAGATAGCCACAAGTGGCGCTCCTAACCAATATTGTTTACGAAAAATGGCATAGAATCCACCTATCACTGGAGCCAAGAAGCCCAAAGCAGCTGCTTTGGTCATGTGCCCAGCCGGAATAATGAGCAAGAAATAAGTCGAGAGGCCTATTGCCAATCCACCTATGATACTCAACCAAGGATTGACTTTGAAGCAACGAAGCATTAGGAAGAACCCAAAGAAGTAGGCGAAAATGATACCCACAATGGTCCAATCTCCTGCAAAACCTGCATGCGAAATCTGTTCCATCGTAGCTCTAAATTCACTCGTAGGCAAATTGCCTGTGATTTGATAGGTCGGCATACCACTAAACATTGAGTTAGTCCACCATGGACTATATCCGTGCTCATCATAGAAAGCGCGTGCCTCTTGCGCCGCACCTTTCCAATTGTTTACATCACCTTGCACCAGCACTTTGCCCTCTAATAGAGGTGCACAATAAATCATTGCCATCGCCACAAATGCCACAATTGCCACGGCATAGGGCAGAATCTTCTTCCAATCTATTTTCATGTTCATATCGTTTACATTTTAGCAATTTTGCGTGCAAAGGTACAAAAAAAAATGTATATGTGCAAAAAAAGCTTGCTTTTTTGCCATAGGCTATATTTTTTACTGTAACTTCGAGGATTAAGGTGCCCTCGAAATTACCTTTTTTTGACATACACAAATGTTGGGTAAACAAATGCACTATTCGGATTACTGGCTCTTGAAGTTACGAATCATTTACCTTCTATATAATATAGTGGTGCTGAACACTCAGCGTTTTGGTGCTTTTGTGCTGGAAATTGGTGATTTTTCTGGTTAAGAAGAGGTATATAGCATGTGGAAGTTGCTATATTATAAGCACTTCTGAGTGGCTGCGTTTTTTAAAAAAATAGTTTGTGAGTGCTGAATGTTGTGCTGAAAGTTACCTGCAAGTTTCGGGACCACGATAGGAGATCTGTGGGATATCTGTGGGCTTTCTGTGGCTTTCTATAAATGTGTCTCTATAATAATGCTGCAAAAATCTTTGGCACGGATGTGGTTTTGTGCCGAAGGTTGGAGATTTTGGATAGAAAAGTGACATATAAAGCATGCGAAAGTAGCTATGTTATAAGCACTTCCGCATGGGTGTATTTTTTTGAAAAAAGTTTTCGCGTGCCGAAGATTGTGCCGAAGGTTTTACTGATAAATCCTCATTGGAATGAGAGAATACTATTAGTTAGAATTCCATTGCGACTCCTACACCATTGCCCGTGTAGTTGAAGTTCATGGTCATGATTTTTTTGCCATGTGCATATAGAGGAATACCAACAATTGTTAGTGAAGCGCCTACTGGCAATAATATGCAACCAGCTAATTGCATTTTGCCTTTTGCCTCTGCATTTTTACTAGCCGCTTCTAATTTATCTAATTTCTCTTTATCCGACAAATACCCATTGCCAAAATCTACTTCTGGAACATGACTTCCAACTGCCAGTAATATTGTTCCTGCAAGTAAGCATGGTATACCTGCTCCAATAGCTACACCACCTGTAGATTTCAATGCTTTACCAATTACATAGTTCGGATTCGATGGTTGAGGCATGTATGTACTTAGTAATTTCTGATCAGGAGAATTAATTGGAGTTTGTTTGGTGCTTTTGTTGATTTCCTGAGGAGTTAATTTTCCATCAATAGGAACAAATACTTTTCCGTACATGTGTACATAGTTTATATCTACCATACGAAAAGTAACCGTATCTGTTCCATATTGTTTAATAACATAGGGACGGATGTCGTTGGTACACTTGATTGTGTAAGTACTATCGGTACCGCATATAAAATGACCCGCTATTACCAAACCATCTTTAGCATAAACTTTAACTGCATCTTGTGCAAACATCGTTGTAGCACTTACTGCGAGTGCTAAAATCAATAAAATTCGTTTCATGATTGTAGTATTTAGAGAGTTGTTGTCTTATTTGTTCCCTTTGGCGCGATTGTGGGTTTGGCAGAGCATTTGGCAGTTGCTGATGTCTGTTGCACCGCCTTTGCTCCATGCCGTCACATGGTCGGCATCCATCTCGGATAGCTTCCAAATCTTGGTGCGGTTGGCACCATTGGACATGGCGCAATGTGGGCAATTGCTCACTCCTTGCGCTTGTGCCTGAGCAGTTTGGCGCGCATAAACACTTTTCTTGGTGGGTTCGTCAAAGTAACGCACTTCTAAGAGTTTGGTCTCCGTGCAACCACTGAGGATGTATTCATAGATACCTTTTTTGTTTTTTACATAATAGTCTTCGTATAGTTCGCGTTGTTTGGCTGCCACAGCAGTTGGGTCATAGGGTTGTTTGTGGTATTTCTCATAGAGTTCGCCCCATGGCAGACCACACATCTCCTTTTCTATATTGGTGAATACTCCACTTGCCCAGTCAATGACACTATCAAAATAGGTTTGCATTTCGCGGATATTGTCATCGTTGCGATGGAGCGACATATAGCCACTAACATTGCCACGACTGACCCAATCCAAAGCGGTATGTAAGTAAGCTTGGCGTTTGACATTGCCACGAAGAAAGGCTGCCCACTTATTGACATTGGCATTTTGCGAGTTGGAGAAAACCTCTTTGGCAAGTGTAACGAATGAACCGCAATACACGGCATTGAGTATCTCTTGTTCCTCTAATGGCAAACCAGTTATATTGATGGTTTTGAACCACTCTTTTATCTCGCTTTCGGTGCCTTCACACTCATATACAAGGAGTTCAGTTTTGAGAATCTTCTCACGGAGATCTTCCGCCATATAGTCGAAATACTGCTCCATGCCGTCGATCTTAATGGCGAACTTACGCGTTAGGAAACGCCCTAGAGAGGTGATTCGTTGCTGTCCGTCGAGTACTTCGAGGTGGGTTTCGTCCACGCGGTTGAAATAGAGCAGACCAATGGGATAGCCTTTGAGCACAGACTCAATGACTGCCATCTCGCGTGCGCCATTCTGCTCGGCGTATAGGTAATTGCGCTGATACTCAGGTTGAATAGTCAAGCGACCACTCAAACCAAACAGTCCTTTGCCTTCGGCTTCATTGTAGGTGAAACCTTTGCAAATCTCTTCAACGGTGTAAATCTTGCGTTCTGCTTTCATGGGTTATTGTTGTTTTTTGCGGATTAGTATTCGAAAGAATTTAGCTTGTCCATTAATCATAGATAAATACTTACCCTCTTTTTTAGTTCGTTCATTATCCATTATGCTATATCTTCCTATGCCATCAATAATATCAAATTGCTCGGGGCAGTATTTATCAAGAAAAGAGATAGGAACTCCCATTACTCCTTCATAGTCACTAGGGATAGCATTGCTAAAAGGGACTTCTATTGCATCGTAATTATCGTAATGTTGGTACTCTTTTAATCCTTTTAATTTCTTATTGAATTTCAAGTTATCTGCCATAGTCATTAGTTTCAAAGGTTGGTGACGGCGACCGTGCTCGATATTTGTAAACCAACAAGAATTTCCAAGACGGGTATAATTTCCCACATATCCTAATCTTGCGGCTTTTGCTCTATCTCCTTCTGCTATTTGTGCGCCTTCGGGCACACCGAACACCATATCGCTGCCATTCCCTGTTGCACCAATCCATATTCTATTTTCTTTGATTAACGGAAATACTTCTTTATATGTAATGGCATTTTGATTGCCAATAATGGCAAATTGCTTCTGTCCTTCCATTATCCATGCCAAGAACTCACGGAAGAGGGAGAAAGGAGGGTTAGTGATGATTATATCTGCTTCATCACGCAGGGCGGTGACTTCGGCAGAGCGGAAGTCGCCATCGCCTTCGAGGTAATGCCATTGCAAGTCGTCGATGTCAACACGACCATTGGTATTGGTATCGTGGTCAAGCGTGAAGATTTTGCCTTTTACGCGCGACTTGTCAGCATTGTATAGGGGATTTTCCGTCTCGAAAAGTGTGGGTTGCCAGTCGGTTTTGTAGTTCTTGCTTTCGATGGCGTATGAGGTAGAAATGAGTTTTTTCAGTCCGAAGAACTCAAAGTTTTGCGCAAAGAACTTGGTAAAGCTTGACCACTCGGGATCGTCGCAAGGTAGCAAAATAGTCTTACCACGAAAGACATCGGGGTTGTACTCTATGTAGGCGTTTACCTCTTTTTGTATGTCGGCGTACTGGGTATAGAACTCGTCGTTTTTAGCTTTATCTGCTGCACGTAGGTTGCTGTTTTTGGCCATAAATTGATAGTTGTTTAGTAACGCATACTATCAATCACCTAACGGATAAAAAAGGCGAGCCCACTTATCCGTTCGACAGGTGTCTACCAAACCCCTACTCCTGATAAATGAACCCACCAATGGTGAGTGCATACTATCATTATAGGAGTAGAGATGTAGATACACCTCAACTATTATTATTTCGGTAGTTCAATTTTGTTTGGTAGACTTCGTCGAACGATGAAATAATAGTAATGCTATGTTATTATTTTTTTCTTATATAATCACTCCGACGCTTCGGATGATGATGCCAATGTCTCTTTGTTAGCTGACAATATACTCTTAATATCATCAACAAACTGTACAAATTCGTCTTTTCTAATAGGGTTTTCTGTTAACTCACTACCATTATGAAGTTCCCCTCCAGATACTCTATCATGAATATTATGTAATTTGTCAATGACATCATTATTAGCACCCATTATTTTTAAAGCATTCCAGTCTATTCTAGAATTTTTTGTACTATATTTAGTAGGACATTGACACTTAAAAACAACTTCATCAATCGAACATTCTACTGCTCTACGAATCAATGCAGATACCTTTAGAGTATCATTAAATGGCGATTTATTAAGTATTTTTTCGGCATTTTTAATATGTCTTTCTGCTTTATTCTGTTTATAATCACTTATTACACCTTTTAAATTTTGTCCCTCATCGCATACTTGATATATTTTTATATGTTTGCCTCTTGTATTGTTACAGGCAGAATTGTCACTTTTACATATATGATGATTCCTAGCGCACTCGAATGCATCTAGAAACAACATATTGTGATTAAATATGATAATTTGATTATCTAATTTAAGTAGTCTTGCAGCAAAAGCACTCGCTATTTGATGATCGAGACTATTAACAGGATCATCAAGAATGATAGGATTGTGTGTGTCTGAACTTCTAATTTCAGCTAAAAATAAAGCTAGTCCAATTGCTTTTTGTTCACCTTCACTTAAAATTTCAGTGACATTTTTTTTGCGATTTAATATTAGTTTGGTATTTTGTTTTCCTTTTGAGTTACCTGCTTTTATTAATTCAACTTGTAATCCTTGTTTTTTCAATTCTTTCAATTCTTCTGTGAAATTATCCTTAAGTTTTTCAGTCAACAATTCTTCATGCGCTTTATTAGATAACTTTGTAATAGCCATCGTAGATATATCGTCTGCAAGATATTGTAATTTTTTTTCAAGTTCATCATATTGAAACCAAGAAATAAATTGATCTCGTTGTTTTGAGATGTCTTTTTTCTCTTCTAAAAGTTTGATATTTTGTTCCAAAGATTCCACTACTCGAATCTTTTTATCTGGAGATTGGTTCAATACTTCTAATTCTTGCTCTATTTTTTTGCATTCTATATCAATTGCAGTTATTATTTTCTCAAAATTAGGGACGCTATGGGTCGAATTTATAAGTTCCTTATTATGGATAGATTCACATAAACTGCGTTTGATAATTTTAATAATGTTTAGATTTTGGAGAAAATCTTGTTTCAAAGAAAAATCTATGACATTTTCTACCTCTTCAGATAATACCAAGTTTAAATTGATACTATCAAGGTGCTTCTGTATATCTCGTATATTCTGTTCAGCTTCCTTTAGTTCGTCTGCTGTTTTGTCTGTCATAAAAGCGAAATACGCTTTTAGTAATGATTTTGATTCCTCTGTCTGTAGAACCTGACGACAATATGGACAAATTATTTTATCTTTCTGCGGATGATACTTGTGAGCTGCTTGTATAAATTGTTTCCATTCTTGAGTATTACTGTCTGGAATTGAACGAAATACAGTAAATTGATTCTTCGCCTCTATATTTTTTTCTTTCCTCTCTATATAAATTTGAATGCTATTTGCTATTTTTGGAATAATATTATTTATTGCTTGATAGGTAGAATCTATTTGTTTCTTACATGTTACATACGCTCGTTTATTTTTATTAATTAAAGCTATTCTATCTGCTATATTAACTTGTTTTAAAGCTTTTAATTGTTTCTGTACATTCGTAAGTTGTTTTTCATCTTCTTCATTAAAATTATAACAACTTTCTATCTTTGCTCGAATTTCTGGTGAGATATTATTGTTTGCTAATGCCGTTTTTAATTCTTCTGAAAATTTAGTGTAGTCAATATTAGGTTTTTGACATTTTATATCTAAAGAATCTTTATTCAACTTTATTTTAAATTCATCTATTTTTGATGCTATATAAGTAAACAATTTCAATCCTAGTGGTAAAATCAATGTTTCATCAATACTTCTGACTTGTAGAAAACCAGCAAGATAGGAACTATCAAAAACACTACAATAGTTTAATTCTGGCAAAGCTCTTTTTGCCCCATCCCAAATAATTATATTGGTATTTGTAGTCGTTTTTTTCTTGAATTTAATTTCAACATTTATTGCCTCTGGAGTATCAGTGTAAATGTTTGAAAAAATTTCTTTTATTTGATTCCCTCCTGTTACCTCATTTAAAATTCTAAAATAACTACTTTTACCTGCTCCATTCATACCATGAAGTATGGTTACATCAGGACTAAATGTAATAGTTTGGTCGTTTGCTAATGCATTTATACCAGATATATGTTTTAATGAGTATAGTAAGATTGAGTCTGTTTGGGTTCCTCTATTGTCAATTGTAGGAACAGATATTTCTTGGTTCTTTGTTAAGTTTAAATATATTTCATCTAGTTTCTCTTGTGATATATTTCCGTTGGTGTTAATGGCTTCTATGATAAGACATTTTAACCAATCTTTATTTGTTAAAGAATTGGCATACTCTATTAAGTAATCTTTTGCGTGATTTTTATTCATTTGACAAAAATGTAATTACAAACTCTTATTAATCATTCACATAAGTATCTTTCAGGCGATAGATTTCTTTTTGACGCTCAATCTCTCGTGCAAGTTCCTCTTGAGAGGGAAGATAGAGCTCGTATTTGGCAGCATACATTTGTGGATTATCTGCCAAAGAGGAATAACGTACAACATCTCCATTAGTCTCAGAACAAAGAACAATACCAATTGATGGATTATCAGTCGGTTGCTTCTTAAATGTATCGTATAAATGTAAATACATATCCATCTGACCAACATCTTGAAACGATAAGCGGTCGGCTTTTAAGTCAATTAATACAAAGCAGCGAAGAAGATAATTATAGAAAACAAGATCAATAAAATAGTCATTTTCTTCAGTACGAATATGTACTTGCCTTCCAACAAAAGCATATCCCTTGCCCAACTCCATCAAGAATTGTTGCAGATTATCAATAATAGCACTCTCCAAATCTGATTCATATAATTTGGCGTTTGGAGATATATTCAAAAATTCTGCCACAATAGGATTTTTGATGAACTCTAACTTGTCTGGTTTTTCCTCCTGTTCTTTAGTAACAACAATACCTTCTTTTTGCATCGCTAAAGTACGACGAAAATATTGCGTATTAATATTGCGATCCAGTATTCCTGTACTCCAACCTTCATTAGCTGCTTCCTGCATGTACCATAAACGCTCCTGCTCATTCTCTATGCGAATAAGACTACGAAAATGTGTCCATGTGAGATTTTGAACGCGCTCGTTCAAAATCTCTAAATTGCTGAATGTCAAGTAGAAGTTTCTAAATTGGTATAAGTTGCGTTCGTTGTATGAACTGCCGTATTGTGGGACAAGTTCCTCTGCTAAATGTTTGATTTGTTGTTTGCCATATTCCGCTCTGCGATTGCCATGTTGCTCATCCTCAATAATACGTTTTCCGACATTCCAATAGGTATGGAGCATCGCCTGATTAACAGAATGATACGCTTGTTGCAACCCTTTTTCAATGATTTGGCGCACATCAGAAAGGAGCAACTCAAATAATTTGGTACGCGTGCGTGCCAAATCTGGTTGAGGAGTATGTTTTGTTATTTCAGATGACATTTGTATGTATTTTCCGTTTTGACCGCAAAGGTACAACAAAATTTGCGCATTTGCAAATTTTGAGTGGAAAAAGTTTTAGGAGTTTTAAAAGTTGTAAGGGAGTAGAGTGATTTTTCTGGTGTATGGTGGAGAGTGTAAAGGCAAGGAAGACCCGAATAACATTCGGGGTAATGAACATAGAAGGCAAGGATTACTCGGTGAATTAACGCCGAGCACTAAACCTGTGGCGGTAACACAAAGAAGACACGAACCAATGGAGAGGGAATATTAACAAAACGCATTTTTTCAAGTTGGCGGTGGCGGGGAGTTCTCTCGGTGTTCTTAGGGGCGTCTCTCGGTGAAATAGAGCAACGGATAAAGAAACGAAAAGAGAAAGAATCTTAACAAACAGCACTTTTTGCGATTCCTAATAGTATAAGGTCTAATGGCAAGCAGCAGAGCTGCAGTTTAGAGGACGGCATGCCTATAGGACGTCGCAAGCGGCTATAGGTTATAGGCGAGAGTACCCGAATAGGATTCAGGGCTAAAAAACAAAGAAAAGTACGAGTGGTGCACTCAAAAATGAGCGCGAAATGCATAACTAACTACAAAAAAGCACCTATGCAAGGTGCTTTTTTGTAGGGATATACATTTAGCAGGATTATACCACGCCGCTGAAGCCCATGAATGCCATAGCCAAGAGGCCGGCGGTCAAAAGGGCGATAGGTGTACCTTGCATTGTTTTTGGCACTTTAGCCAATGCTAATTGTTCGCGCATACCTGCGAACAATACCAGTGCCAACGCAAAACCAATAGCCGTTGCGATAGCAAACAACATACCTGTCAATAAACCAGGTTCTGCGCCCATAGGCAATTTATATGTACCACTTGCCACCATAATAGCCACACCAAGCAGACAGCAGTTGGTAGTAATCAAGGGCAAGAACACACCTAATGCTTGGTACAAAGATGGAGAGATCTTCTTCAGAATAATCTCAATCATCTGCACGAGAGCAGCAATCACCAAGATAAACAAGATGGTCTGCAAAAAGCCCAAGCCCCAAGCGTTCAAGAGTTGTTGCAAAAGGTAAGTTACCAATGTTGCCAATGTCATGACAAACAACACGGCAGCACCCATACCCAGCGCAGTATTGATTTTCTTACTTACGCCCAAGAATGGACAGATACCCAAGAACTGGCTCAATACGATATTATTCACGAATATCGCAGAGATAAATATCAAGAAATATACCATAATTCTAATTTACAATTTGACGATTTACCATTTACTTCTTCAAGAGTTTCTGTACCAATGCCATCAAGTAGCCCAATACGATGAAGGCACCTGGTGCCAATACGAAGATGAGCATACCATAAGTCTCGCTATAGAGGTTCAATCCGAAGACGCAACCTGTACCCAGCAACTCACGCACTCCACCAATCACAGTCAGTGAGAGGGTAAAGCCCAAGCCCATACCCAGACCGTCCAAAGCAGACAAGCCCACGGTGTTCTTAGCAGCAAACGCCTCAGCACGACCAAGTACGATACAGTTCACCACAATCAGCGGGATAAACAAACCCAACACCTCATAGATAGCAGGCAAATATGCTTGCATCAAGAGTTGCACCATCGTCACGAAAGTAGCAATCACCACGATAAACGCAGGGATACGCACTTTATCA